>NZ_JAVRBR020000033.1:0-28370 GCF_034531165.2 Dendronalium sp. ChiSLP03b
ACTAACTTGTCAATAATTTAGTTAAGATTGTTGCTTATTTTTAAGGATAAGTTGACTTATTCATGGCTGAATAGTTAGCTAATTCATCCTTAAATAAGAGTTTTTTTATTAGAGATAAGTTAATTTATGCGATTGCAGAAATATCTATTTATTTTGTTTATAATTTTGTTAAGTTTTGCACTTGTATAGATGACTTTGAAATCCTTATTACGTTTTTATTAGGAAATAAGGTGCGTTTTCCCTGTTTGTTCCCCTGTTTGAGTGGAATAACCTTCTGCGGCTCGTTCGGGATCGGGATCGGATGTTGTAACATTCGTCTTGGTGACTTGATAGGCTGCTAATGTTGTTGAAAGTCTGCCTTCTAAAAAGTCAGCTTTAATTCCCACTTCATATTGGGTTCCTTTGCTCGGCTCGAAAGCCGCATTATCAGGGTTAAATCCCTCGGTAGGATTAAAAGATTGACTGTAACTGGTGTAGAGAGAAACAGATTGACTGGGCTGGTACACTAACCCGATTCTAGGGCTAAACGCACTATCATTCTGTTCTGATTCCTCTGTGCCACTGTTTTGTGAAATCCAATCAAAGCGCCCGCCAATCAGTAACTTCAGATTATCTTGAAAGCTAATCTGATCTTGAAGGTAGAATCCATAAGATTGAATAGTTTGCTGGGAATTAAAACCCCCAGTAGTAATTTCTGGCTCTGGAATATTGTAGTTTGGGTTGAAGACATCTAGAGGGGGTACAGCGAGGCGAACAACATTAAAATGTTGCACAAAGCGGTTGACATCAAAGCCTAACAAAAGTTGATGTGGAATCGAGCCTGTATTAAACTTCCCAACCAAATCGATCTGTCCAAAATAGTTGTCTTGCAAGTAGTCACGTCTTGCAGCATATTGCTGTAGTAAACTGTCGTCCTCTAGGTCTATTCCTACCGTATACTCTTGGATGGCATTAGTAGCAGCTATAGAAAAATTATTACGAACCTGCCAGTTATCGCTAAACTCATGGCTCAACGTGTAGCCATATCTTTGAGTACTATAATAATTGCCACCGAGAGGATAACTTAAGTAGCGATCTCGAGGCAGCTTGAAGGTGTTATCGCTGAAAACAGTGGCGAAACTCTCAGGAATACCATCGAAATTAGTATACTCGTAGTATAGATTTAGGTCTGTCCTATCCCCCAATTTCCAGGTTATTGAAGGTGCGATCGTAGTTACATTTGAGTTAGCAAAATCTTGGAAACTATTAGAACTTTGATAGCTAGCATTGAAGCGATAGAGGAGGGTTTTATCCCTCTTCTGTCACTTTCCGGAGTGAGCTAGTAGTAAATAAGTGAAATTATCCAGAAGCATAACAAGGTTTAAATTGATTCATTGCAGTAATTAAATGATTGAATCCCAGCAATAAATGTGAATTGGGAAAAATATCTAGCCAAGGATAAATTATCCAAAAAAGCAAGAGTGGTTGGATAATTAGACGCAGATTATTTAAAGTATTCTTCCATCCGCATTCATGGTTCCATTGTTTATGATTAGAAAAATCACCTGAACTATCTTCCTGTACCTCAGCCTCAATTTTACGAGATTGATTTAAGCATATAAATGCTGGAGAATTTAAACTAATCATTGTGTAAACACAAAAAATAATTTCCCACCACCTCTCAATATGCTGGAAATTAGTAAAACGATAATCTGTCCAACCCAATTCTTGTTTACACTGTCGAAAACCATATTCTACCCATGTCCTTAATCCATATAAATCTCCTAAAGTTTTCTTGAGATTACCTTGAAGATTTGTCATTACGAAAGAAGTAGAATTTTCTGGCATAGTTTCTGGGTCAGTAGTTATTTCCCAGTAGGTTATGGCTCTTTTTTTACCATAAATTATTTCCCTAATGTATCGAGTCTCTGATTTTTGATTGCTAAATGTTCTCTCAAACTTACACCATTTATTCGCCCTAACGCTCTGCCCTGCTGGTAACCAGACTCCATGATTACTTCTAATTGACACAACGTAAGGTAAGTTATATTCAGCTATTTTCCTAATAAATTGGCTACTTTCGCCCTTCGGGTTCGCAGTCGCTTCAAGTCGGCAAAGCCGCCCAACGCGCTGCTCACCATATAAGCTATCAGCCAGTACTAATTCAATATTAAACCCTGATTCAATTAACTCTGTAATAATTTCTGATGCTAACTCTATTTTAGTTTTATATTTATCTGATTCCTTTAATGTTCCTTTTGGTTTAAATACTTTTACAATTAATGGAAAAGTTATATTGGAGTAAACTCCATAAGCATTGACTGAAACTATCCCATTATCTATTTTCCCTACGCTTCCCAAATATTGTCTAGCCACATAATCAGTCTTCTTACCTTTTTTCCTATCTCCGGTTTCATCTATTATTAGCGTAATTGCTCGACCATTTAATATTCTCTTGATTTTATTTAATCTTCGGATTTTTAATTCATTTACTGACCAGTCTGAATCGGCTATAAAATGATGTAATGACTGGGCAGAGTTTATACTTACTACTTTTGCTATTTCTGGTAATGATTTTCTTTTTATCGTTGATATTATTCCTAAGTGTAAATATTTGAAGCACTCATAATTTCTTACTTCTTTAAATAAGTCTTTATACTCTGCACAATATTCATCTATGATGGCAACTGTTGGGTGAGCATCTCTCGCCAAATGCTTCAGGATTTGTAATTCTACATCCATTGCCCTGCTTACCTTCCAGAGTTTTTTCTTTTGATTCTTTTATTCAGAATACCCGGAAAGTGACAGAAGAGGGGTATGTCATTGCGAGTGGAACGGAGTGAAACGAAGCAATCACAATGTCTCTGCGATTGCTTCACTTCGTTCGCAATGACAACTGTTTAACCGGACATGATATGAGGTGTAAGGGTGTAGGGGAAAACCATAACGCGGATCTGACTTTTCACGGGATGTGGAAAGTCAGGCAATTTAGCGGTTTATTGGAAACGCAAATATCGTGGTCAGCAAGAACCTCAACCTTGGTATTTATCAACTAATCTACCAGATGTATCTATGGCGTTGAAAATATATAGTCAACGCTTTGGGATTAAGGCTATGTTTAAAGATTGTAAAACTGGGGGATACAATTTAGAAGGTTCTCAAGCAAATCCTGAGAGACTTGTACGCCTAATTTTATTGATTGCTTTAGCAATGGTTTCTGCATGGTTAAAAGGACAAAAAACTCAATTCTCCAGACAACAATCTTATGTTTGTCGTCCTTGTGAACACAACATAAGTAGAAAAAGACATAGTGCTTTTTGGATAGGCTTATATGGTTATAATTGGATAGTTTCCTTGAATGAGTGTCAGGAATTAGTTCTGGAAATGATGACTTCCGTTCGCAATAAACAGGCATTCTATCAGCAGGGTTTGATGGCTATAAGCCTTATATAGCAACCTCTTTAACTTGTTTGTCGCCCCCTAAAGTTCAATTTATCAACCATATCGTGATGGTCAGCAAGGTTCTTGACTTATTTTTGTTTAGGCAGTAATTTATCACTATTGAGTTAAATACTGTATATCTATCAATATACAGTATATTTTATGTTTGAGCAAAATTTGCTTTGAGATTTGATTAGTTTTTATTATTAATAAACATTTCTTTGAGCTAGTAATCACTGCCCTACTGAGCGGATACTTTTCAGAATGTTCAAGTTAAAGGAAAGTTTTTTAACACTATTATTATTTACAGGACTAGCGATCGCACTCTCACTCATCATTTCTCCAGCTTTCGCCGCTAGGGTCAATCATTGTCCACAAGAAATGGTCATGATTCCCGGCGGAACATTTACAATGGGAGCGGATAATTCAGGTTATTTAGAAGAACCCTCGGCACAAGAAGTAAAAGTTAGTTCCTTTTGTATCGATAAATATGAAGTAACTAACGCCCAATTTGCAGCATTCGTCAAAGCAACAGGATATGTGACAGTTGCAGAGCGTCCTTTACCAAAAGAACATTTTCCTGACTTGTCAGACGAGCAAAGATTACCCGGTTCCCTGGTTTTTGAAATAGCACAACCAGAAGCAAAGTGGCTGAGTTGGTGGCATTGGAAAATTGGGGCGAATTGGCAACATCCTTTTGGAAGAGAAAGTGCGTTGGCGCAGTCCGCCGCAGGCATCGCAAATCAAGATAACTATCCAGTCGTTCATATTGCCTACGAAGATGCCCTAGCCTACGCCCAATGGGCAGGTAAATCATTACCTACAGAAGCGCAATGGGAATATGCAGCCCGTGGTGGATTAGATAATGCGACTTATGCCTGGGGCAACCAGTACTCAGAGAAAAAAGCTAACACCTGGCAAGGCATTTTTCCGTTTTTCAATACCAAAAGCGATAATTACGCAGGTATTGCCCCCGTTGGTTCTTTTTCACCCAACGGTTATGGTCTTTATGACATGACAGGTAATGTTTGGGAATGGACTGCCGATCGGTTTAGATCAGGACACAACCACAAAACCCACACTCTCAATCCTACAGGCCCAGAACAAAGTTTTGACCCCAATAAACCCACCGAAAAAGCTCTACATGTCATCAAAGGTGGCTCTTATCTGTGCGCGCCCAACTATTGCAGCCGCTTCCGTCCAGCAGCGCGAGAATCTCAAGCACCCGATACGGGAACAACCCATATCGGGTTTCGCTTAGTGATAAATCTGACTACAGAAAGGATAAAGAATGAAGTTTAAATCCAAGCACTGGAAACTGTTTCCAGAAATAGCAAAGGCGATCGCTTTATCTAGCTTGCTCATCACTTTGTTGATGGTCAATAGCCCAGCCTTAGCAGCTACATCCGAAGTTTTACCAGTTCCCTTTCCAGAATTCAAAGGCAAAATTGGCCTCACCTATAAAGAATCACAACCAGACTTTCCCCAACCCATCACAGCCCCAGCCACAGCCCCCAACGTCTTGCTAGTAATTCTAGATGATGTCGGCTTTGGACAAGCCAGCACCTTTGGCGGCCCGGTGGAGACTCCTAACTTAACTCGCCTAGCCGAAAGAGGATTACGCTACAACCAATTTCACACCACAGCCTTGTGTTCGCCTACTAGGGCAGCTTTGTTAACTGGACGCAATCACCATTCAGTGAATACAGGCGTAGTTGAAGAATTAGCTACAGGTTATCCAGGCTACACAACAATTCTGCCCAAGAGTGCTGCCACCGTTGCCGAAATACTGCGACAAAATGGCTATAACACAGCAGCTTTTGGTAAATGGCACAATACACCAGACTTTGAAACCAGTGCCGCCGGGCCTTTCGATCGCTGGCCTACAGGGTTAGGTTTTGAGTATTTTTACGGCTTTCTTGGTGGTGATACGAACCAGTGGAGTCCGGCTTTGGTCGAAAATACTAAACGTGTAGACAAACCCAACAAGCCAGATTATCACTTGACACCTGACTTAGTAGACCATGCGATCGCCTGGATTCGCAACCAACAATCCATTGCACCAGAAAAACCCTTTTTCGCCTATCTTGCCACCGGAGCTACCCACGCACCCCATCACGCCCCCAAAGCCTGGATTGACAAGTACAAAGGCAAATTTGACCAAGGCTGGGATAAGTTACGTGAAGAAATCTTTGCGCGTCAAAAACAACTGGGTGTAATTCCTGCCAATGCCCAACTTACCCCCCGCCCCCAAGAACTGCCAGCGTGGGATTCCCTCTCAGCAGAACAGCAAAAACTCTATGCTCACATGGCGGAAGTATTTGCCGGATTTTTAGGTCATACAGATTATGAAATTGGACGGCTGATTGATGCCGTTGCCCAACTTGGTGAACTAGATAACACCTTAGTGATTTACGTTGTGGGAGACAACGGTGCTAGTGCAGAAGGCGGTTTAACAGGTAGTGTCAACGAACTCAAAGTCTTCAACGATGTCCCCGAAAATCTGCCACAACTGCTAGCTTCATACAATGACTTAGGTAGCCCCAAAACATTCAACCATTTTCCGGCAGCTTGGGCATGGGCAGTCGATAGTCCCTTCCAATGGACAAAGCAAATTGCCTCTCACTTTGGCGGAACTCGCAACCCCTTGGTAATTTCCTGGGGCGAAGGTATTAAAGACCAAGGTAGCATCCGCAGCCAATTCCATCATGTAATTGACATTGCACCCACCATTTTAGAAGTTGCGGGAATTACTGCTCCTAAACAAGTGAATGGAGTCAAACAACAACCAATCGAAGGTACTAGCCTTGTTTATACCTTTAATAATCCGGATACTCCCTCCCATCGGCAAACTCAGTATTTTGAGATGTTTGGCAACCGAGCCATTTACGATCAAGGATGGGTAGCGGCGGCTCGTCATGGTCGCTTACCTTGGGAACGGACTGCTAAAGGTGACTTTGATACAGATCTGTGGGAACTGTACAACATTGCAGAAGATTTCAGCGAGGCGAACAACTTAGCCAAGGAAAACCCAGACAAGTTAGAAAAACTTCAAAAGTTGTTTTTAAAGGAAGCTCGCAAGCACAAAGTATTACCATTAGACGATCGCACCTCTGAAAGGTTTGATGTTAAAATTCGCCCCAGTCTCACCAAAGGACGCACCACCTTCACCTACTATCCTGGTGCAGTTGGCATCCCAGAAGGTAGCGCCCCAAATTTGAAAAATCGCTCCTTCAGTATTACAGCTAATGTAGAAATTCCTGAAAACGGTGCTGAAGGTGTCCTTTTAACCCAAGGCGGACGCTTTGCAGGTTGGAGCTTTTTCCTTGAAGATGGCAAGCCTACATATATCTACAACTATGCCAATACTGCCCGTTACATCATCCAATCCCCGGAAAAACTATCCCCCGGTAAATCTACACTCCGGTTCAATTTTGATTATGACGGTGGTGGTGTTGGTGTAGGTGGAATCGGCAAGCTATTCATTAACGACCGACAAGTAGCCGAAGGTCGTGTGGAAAAAACCATCGCTTACCGTTTAGCCCTAGACGAAACCTTTGATGTCGGCAGAGATACAGGTACTCCCGTTGTTGATACCTATCAAGTACCCTTTGCCTTCACTGGTAATTTACAACAAGTCAGCCTGGAGTTGAAGTAATAGGAAGTAGGGAGGAGCCACTGCGTTGTTTTGGTTCCCAAAGTTGTAGCAAGTGGCGTTGGAGAGTAAGAGGATGTCTGAAAACTTCTTCGTATTGTATTAAATACTTGTAGATCTCCCTAAATCCCCCTTCAAAAGGGGGACTTTGAGGTTATTTCCCCCCTTAGAAAGGGGGGGGTTAGGGGGGATCAAGAGAAATATTTAATACTTATTAGACATCCTCTAACAAACAAGCTCTCTACAAAAACAGCACCCCATTCCTCTGTCTGCCTCTTTTCAATGCCCTATTCATATCCCACAACCCTCATAAATGATGAATGAATTCTTAGTAGTAATCGACAAACTTGCACTATTCACATTCATTGTGTTTACTATGTTGGGTGCAGGTTTAGGTCTAACGATACAACAAATTTGGGAACCACTTCGCAGTCCTAGACTCGTCATCTTGTCTCTGCTAACAAATTTTATCTTAGTGCCACTTTTTATCTATTTACTAGTCCAAGTAGTTCCTCTAAGTGAACCACTAAAAGATGGTTTACTAGTCATGGCAGTAGCATCAGGTCCACCAGCTTTGCCTAAACTTGCTCAGATAGTTAAGGGCAATATAGCCTTTTCTGTAGGATTAATGATGTTGCTCATGCTTGGCACTATTTTTTATATGCCGATAGTACTACCGTTAGTGGTGCAAGGTGTGGAAATCAACTCTTGGGATATTGGCAAACCTTTATTATTGCTGATGGTTAGCCCATTAGTAATTGGATTATTTATCAAAGCCAAATTTGCGGCGATCGCTCCTATTATCCAACCAATTTTCTTGAAATTATCTAGTGCTGGATTACTTTTAGGTTTAGTAATTAGACTCTTCATTCATACCAACGATATCATTGGCTTATTAAAAACAGGCGCAATCTTTGTTTGTGCCGTATTTATTATCTTCTCCTTTAGCGTCGGCTATCTTCTAGGTGGGCCTGGTATTGATACCCAACGAGTGCTAGGAGTTGGCACAGCCCAACGTAATTTTGCCGCAGCATTATTAGTGGGAACAAGTAATTTTGAAGACCCTAACGTAGTGAGCATCATCATGGTGACGAGTTTATTAATGATGGTGATAGTTCTCATTGCTGGGCCTAAGTTTATCGAAATAGACAAAGCAACAGATGTAGGAATAAAACAGTTAGAAGTTTGACACTCCCTGGCTCTAAAGATACAGCTATTTAATCAAAATACGGTTTTTCTAGCGATTAAATGTATTTTATGTAGTAAAGCAGGTATTATGAGAAATTAAATGATATCAAGTCTGAATTCTGTTAGCTGGGTTGGAAATAGATTTATTCCTAGTAAACAGACTTGATAAATTATCTGTAACTATTGATACGAGACTACTATGAAGCCTAATTCTTTCACTACTCATACTCCAACCGCGATAGTTATTGTTGGCGGAGGCTTTAGTGGTTCTCTAGTTGCTACGCACCTATTAAAAACTGCCAGCCAACCCCTTACAATTAAGCTGATTGAGCGTAATCATCAAATTGGTAAAGGCATTGCCTACAGTACAGATACCAACTGTCATTTGCTGAATGTTTCAGCCGGCAACATGAGTGCATTTGCCCACGATCCAGGACATCTACTGCGGTGGCTTCAGTACAACCATAACGAGTTAGCAGCATTTTTTTCTGAAGAAGTTAATGCTAGTAGCTTCATACCTCGTCAGGTTTACGGTTTATACATTCAATCAATTTTGGCAGAAGCAGAAGCTACAGCACCTAGCGATGTGCGCCTAGAACGCTTGAGTGATGAAGTGGTAGGGATAGAGCCTGAAGAAAAAAGTGCAACCATCTCTTTGCGTAGTGGTCGCTGTTTTAGCGCAGATAGAGTAGTCTTGGCATTAGGAAACTCGCCTTTTTCACTCCCTGCAATTCGTCATGCAGATGATAGCAATGCAAGTTATCAGCGGAATGCTTGGTCAGCCGATGCATTAGCAGAACTAGATCCTGATGCTTCTGTATTGTTAGTTGGTACAGGGCTGACGATGGTCGATATGGTTTTATCTCTCCACGATCGCCAACATCGGGGCAAAATCTATGCTGTATCTCGACGAGGTTTGTTTCCGCAACAACATCAAGCTGCTCAACCTTATGCTACCTTCTTAACCCCAGAAACCTCGCCAAGAACAGTACGTGGCTGGTTACGTCGCCTGCGCGAAGAAATAGAAGTCGCAACTACTCAAGGATACGACTGGCGAGCAGTAATTGATTCTCTACGTCCTATAACTCAGCAAATTTGGCAAAAATTACCGACTGTAGAAAAGCAGCGTTTTTTGCGACATTTGACACCTTATTGGGATGTGCATCGTCACCGCATTGCTCAGAAAGTAGCAGATGTGCTAACCCAAATGCTGGATTCTGGTCAACTGATAATTTCCGCAGGACGGATTCGGGAATATCAAGCATTGCCAGATGGCGTAACTGTAAAAATATTTGGGCGCAAAACTCAGACGAATACTGTCTTACACGTCCACCGAGTAGTTAAGTGTACAGGAGTAACAACAGATTATCGTCGAGAGTCTCATCCTTTGATTTCTAATTTGCGATCGCAAGGATTAATTCGTCCTAATGTCATAGGTTTAGGTTTAGATACAGATAACCACGGTGCTTTATATACAGCAGACAATCGAGTTTCGGCGTTACTTTATACTTTAGGAATTCCTCGCAAAGGTGACTTGTGGGAAACTATTGCTGTTCCAGAATTACGGATACAGGCACAGGAATTAGCTAAGACGTTGTTGCAGTCATTGCCAGTGCGTGTACGTCCTATTCCTGCTATGCCTTTATTAGATAAAGAAACAGGCGATGCCTTCTCTTTCAGAGACGCTACCGCGAACGGCAACCCTGAGAGGGAACGCAATTTTGAATCCCAATCAACCTTCCTATTCCGTCAATTCTTTGACCTTGAAACCAGTAGCTACACTTATCTAATTGCCGATCGACAAACAGGAGATGCAATTCTAGTCGATCCTGTATTAGAGCAAGTTGACCGTGATTTGCAATTATTAGATGAACTGGGATTAAAGCTACGCTATTGTCTGGAAACTCACCTTCATGCAGATCACATTACAGGGGCGGGCAAACTCAGACAAAAAACAGGTTGTCAAGTGATTGTTCCCCAGAATCCTGCTGTGACAAAAGCCGATCGCTCACTTGTTGGTGGCGAAATCCTTGAAGTCGGCTCAGTAATCATTGAAACAATTTCTACTCCAGGCCACACTGCCAGTCACATAGCATATTTGGTAAACAAAACCCACCTATTAACTGGTGATGCCTTATTTATTCGTGGTTGTGGACGTACAGATTTTCAAGGCGGCGATGCTGGAACCTTATACGACGTGGTAACACAACGTTTATTTACCTTACCAGATGATACTTTTGTTTATCCGGCTCATGACTACAAAGGCCGTACAGTTTCCACCATTGGCGAAGAAAAACGTCTTAATCCCAGATTTAGCGTTCGCGGAGCGACTCGGAACGAGTATCGCACCCGCAGTCAGTTTATTACTATCATGAATAATCTCAAATTGAGTTATCCTCAAAAGATGAATGCAGCAGTCCCTGCAAATGAATACTGTGGTGATTTTATTCCTCAAGAAAGTTTAGATACAATCGCAAGTCCAGTTACAGATGAAGAACTCAAACAGATAGAACTTACAGTTATGACTAATACAGAAATTTACAATGATTACTTTGCTATGTATATCTAGAATTCAATAAACTTGCTTCTGGGTTAAACCAGTGAACAGCTTGAAAACAAGTTACCAAATCAACAGATTTGTCTAGTAAATTTTCCAGTTCTACAGCTGTCATTACCGATGAACTCCTGAAGTAAATACTACATGTATAATACAAAAGTTCTAATATTTCATTTGACTAGTCTAAATTCCTCTGTTTCACTATAGATAGTTTGTAGTTTAGAGGCTGTTTAAAAAGATTTTTGGAATTGGTTAGTATATTTACAATCAGGGCGAACGCATCTAAATATTGAAGGTTAACGAACGATGTGGAATTCGCGCTTCGCTTTACCACACAAGCCTTTCAAAAAAATAAGCAGCGATTAAATGATAGAGTATTATTAACTTTTTCCCTTACGCCCATATATCCCCATCGGTGAGAGGTTAAGATAATCTTGCTTTTGTCAATTAGAAATTAAGCTGAAAATTTGGAAAGAGCAGAGGTATAAAGTTAACCCTTGTACTGAACTTTTGGGGCAACAATGAATGATGCGTATCAAGATGACGCGATCGCCTGCTCAAAAATTGTGTTTGCGACCCCGATTTTCGCAATATTTTAAGTACTATTGCTTATTGACAAATGGTATCCAACCTTAACCTCTTACGAATGATATATCCTTTAAAAGAATCCTCTTTGCGGCAATGGTGTACCGTTGATCTCGTAGTCGCCGATCGCACGAGCCTTAAAGTGATTTGGGTTGTGTGAGGACAAAGTACGAGCGTTGCGCCAGTGGCGATCGTAGTTGGAGCTTTTTTTAGTTGTAGAAGCCCCACCAACTTCAAACAATAAGGTAGCCGAACGTAGAGCCAAATCATCGACAATCAATTTGGCTTTGGCGGCATCTAAAGAAGCTGCCAACGCCGCAGCCGTCTCTGATTCCTCACCTTGAGCTTGGGCAGCAGGAAGGCGATCGAGACCATCAGCGGCTGCTAAAACAATTGCTTCGGCAGCAAAGGCATTGGCGGCAATCTGTCCAACAGTCTGCTGTAAAATTGGGTCTTCTGAGGCTTGCTCGGCTACGGCATGGTAGAAAGTCCGGGGTCGAGTACGGATTAAGTTTGTTGCATCGCGCAGAACGCTGCGGATAATGCCAGCATTGATTGCTGTAAGAAATAATTGCGGAACGATGTTATATGGCAGGTTGTCTTTGTCTGTGTCTGTCTCAAAAATCACTTCATCCGCCTCTACGCGGACATTAGTGAACGTAGTTGTTCCCGTGCCTGTAAGTCTTTGGCCAAAGCCATCCCAGTCATCCACAAGGTCAATTCCCTCGCGGTTGGTAGGAATGAGTATAAACGCTTTCGTGTCATCGGGTACTAACACACGCACGAAAATCAAATCTGCATAAAGGCTGCCAGTGCTGTAATATTTCCTTCCATTCAGGCGATAGCCGTCGCCATCAGGTGTTAATTTTGTATTCGCAACTTGACCACCACCAGATCGCTTGACTTCTAGTTCGGTGGTAGCGAGTCCAATAATCGCGCCATCGACCACAGCCTTGAGCCATCGGCGATTCCTTTGGGTGCGTTCAGAACGCAAAATCCGCTCTGTTACAGAGAAATGATTCCGCACAATGTGAGCGACATTTGGGTCAGCATCACCCAGCCGAATCACGACTTCAAATAGTTCGCGCGCAGTGCTACCACCACCACCTTCAGCTACGGGGATTCGCAATGCACCCAACCGAGAACGCCGGATTAATTCAACCACATCAAAAGGCAAAATGCGATCGCGATCGCGCTCACTTGCCCCCAGAGCAATAAAATCAAAAAGCTGCTGGAGTTCCGGCGAGTTTGCTCTCACAGAAGCCGAAAACTGAATTGTCGTATCTGTAAGTTTCTCTGGACTCTTAATCATTAGTTTCTATCTCCAAATATCCTGTGAAAAATTTATGTTTGTAAGTGGTAAGGCAATTGCTGTTTAAGGCTTGACATCTGTTGGAGTAAAAGCAGCATACTGTTCACGAGAGAGAGTTGCATCCTTAACGTTGATGTTCTTTGTGATAAATTTTTGCTTATAGAACAAGTCCGCAATCTTCTGCTGTCCTGATAAAACTTCTTCACTCAGGGGTCTGAGAGTGTAACGTCGCCGCTTTGAAACTAATTCCAATGTGGGAACATCAATTTTTGCTTCGGGTGAAATTAGTTCGGCAACCTCTCGCGGGTTGCTTTCAGCCCATTTACCGATATTGTTAATCTCTTCCAAAATGGCTTTGACTAGCTCAGGATTATTTTTAACAAAGTTACGCGAACCTAACCAGTAGCCTCCTTGAGTAGTAATATTTTTACCATCGCGGAGAATCCGAACTCTACCAGTTTTTTGAAATAAAGCCAAATGCGGATCGCCAATCACTGCCGCTTCAACACTCTTACGTTCAAATGCTGCACGAGTTTCTAATGGTGTAAGGTTAATGTGTTTAACATCACTAAGTTTGAGTCCGGCTTCTTCTAAAACCTTGACAACAAAGTACTGCTGTGCTGTAGCTCTTTGGAAAGCTAGTCCCTTACCTTTTAAATCAGCTACAGTCTTGATTGGAGAGTCTTTATCTACTACAACAGCTGTTGCTTCACCAGTACCAGGTTTACTACTAGCAACATAGACGAAAGGAACACCAGAGGCTTGAGCAAAGATAGGTGGAGTTTCACCAACATAACCGAAATCCACACTTCCTACATTCATCGCTTCTAGAAGTTGCGGCCCGGCGGCAAATTTCGACCACTCTACAGAAATACCAAGTGGCTTTAAACGTTTCTCTAGAACTCCTTTAACCTTGACTATATCTCCAGCCGACTGATAGCCCATCTTTAATACTTTGGTCTTAATGTTACTAGAGGCAACAGCGGTTTTCCCTGTAGTTTGTGGGCTACAACCAACTAGGCTTGTAGACAGGGTAAATACTCCCGCTACTAAAAACATGAGAAAGTTGCGTTTTTTAAATATTGCTACCATGATGTATTGCCAATTTTCTGGGGTGTAAAATACACGGTTAAATTACTACTAAATTTGAGATGTGATACTGGCGATCGCTGCTTACACCAGACTAGGCTGGAAGAAGTGGTTAGCAGGGCGCGCCAGTCCGAGATTTTCACGCAGCGTCTTACCTTCATACTCTTGGCGAAAAATCCCACGCTGTTGGAGTTCTGGCACAACTTTGTCAACAAAATCATTCAGCCCTTCAGGAAGAAAAGGAAACATGATGTTGAAACCGTCAGAACCTTCCTCTAATAGCCATTGCTCCATTTCATCGGCGATGGTTTGGGGTGTACCAACGAAGACCAGTCCGCCGTAACTACCAATGCGTTGTGCCAGTTGTCGAATAGTCAAGTTCTCACGTTGCGCTAAGGCTATTACTCTTTCTCGTGAAGAGTGACCAGCGTTAGTCGGTGGGATTTCTGGCAAGGGCCCGTCCGGATCAAAGCCGGAAACGTCGTAGCCTAGCGCGCCATTTAAACTGGCGATTCCACTGTCATAATGTACTAGGCTGTCTAAATGAAGACGCTTGGCATGTGCTTCGGCGACAGTTTCGCCCACAATGACTAAAGCACCTGGAAGGATTTTTATACTGTCTGGGTCACGTCCCTTTGCCCGCGCTCGTCCCTTAATGTCCGCAAATAAAGCTTTGCCAGCCTCCAGATTACCAGCAGGTGCAAACACAGCCTCGGCGGTTTCGGCAGCTAATTGCCGTCCGGCCTCCGATGCGCCCGCTTGAACGATTACCGGCCAGCCTTGGACTGGTCTAGCGATGTTCAATGGCCCCCGCACCGAGAGATATTTTCCCTTATGATTTAGAATATGAAGCTTTGCAGGGTCGAAATAAATCCCTGCTTCCACGTCCCGAATAAACGCATCGTCAGCAAAGGAATCCCAAAGACCCGTGACAACATCATAAAATTCTCTAGCCCGCCGATAGCGTTCATCATGCTCTATCTCTTCTTCTAATCCAAAGTTGAGTGCTGCGTCTGGATTGGCTGTGGTGACGATGTTCCAGCCAGCACGACCGCCACTGATATGGTCGAGAGAGGCGAAGCGGCGAGCGATGTGGTAAGGCTGGTCATAGGTCGTGGAAGCGGTGGCTACTAGTCCGATGTGTTCGGTGACGCTGGCGAGGGCAGAAAGCAGGGTAAAAGGCTCGAAAGAGGTGACAGTATGGCTGCGTTTCAGCGCGTTGATTGGCATATTTAGCACTGCTAAGTGGTCAGCCATGAAGAATGCGTCAAACTTGCCCTGCTCTAGTTTCTGGATGAAACTTTTCAGCGCTGGGAAGTTGAAATTAGCATCGGGCAAAGCCCCAGGATAACGCCAAGCGCCTGTATGTATGCTTACCGGGCGCATGAACGCACCTAGTTTTAATTGCTTCGATTTGCTCATTAGCCCTCCGTATGCATGGTCTTAAACACACCTATCTATTATTAGTTGCAGGTCTGAATCTTCACTTTCTTGTTCTGATTTCTAAAGTCTGACTCCTGAATTCTTCTTCTATGCACCTCTACTTCAAACTCTGCTTCGTGTAAATATTTCAAAGCTTGAGTTATCTTTTCACCTTCTAATTCAATGTGAAACTGACCAACTCGGCGATCGCCTACTATTTCCACACTCCCACTGAGGATATTGACATCCACATCAAAATTACGGGCTAGGGTAGCGAAAATTGGTGTACTCGCTTGTTCTCCGGCAAAAGCGATCGTGGCGATGACAGCGCTAGGCTTTTTTACGTTGCCACCAATCTACAACACCCAAGCGATGAACTGCTTCATCTGGCAAGATTCTTTCCGCCGCAAACTTGGCTGAGTCTGGGTTATTTATTTGACTGGTACGGCTATTGAGGAATAGCAAGCATCACGAGGTTCAAGAGGATAGTTCATCACGCCGCAGTTGCCGTAAACGGGAATCCAAATCCCGTAACGTGGCTCAGACATAGCTTTCTAGAACCTTTGCAATAGGCACTAATAGGATGTTTAGCAGTAAATGTTTAATTTATTGGGCAATTCGTTTATATACTACTATAAATCTGTCAATTTACCGTAGTATATAAATATGAGATTTGCACAGATGAGCATAAAAAACAAGGGGTTATAGCAAGAGGCAGTCCCAATTGGAGGTAAAAATGTCAGAACCACGCTACGGTATTTGGGCCCCTGTCGGTGGCAACTTTGGGCCATTGAATACCTCTGAAGAACCTATCGATGCTAGTTATGAGCGCACGCGATCGCTAGTATTAGAAGCAGAACGTTTAGGATATGTCACAACCTTAATAGCACAACATCTAGCAAACCCCCGCAGTCTAGAGTTAGACCAGTTAGAAACTTGGACAGCTTGTGCAGCATTGGCTGAAGCTACAGAAAGCATAGAAATCATCGCTGCGATTAAACCTTTATTATTTCATCCAGCCGTTCTAGCCAAGATGGCTTTGGGAATTGATGCCATTAGTCAGGGACGTTTTGCCATAAACCTCATCAGTGCTTGGTTTCGCCCAGAAATGGAACGTACTAACATCCCCTTCCCACCGCATGATGAACGTTATCGCTACTCTGGTGAGTGGTTGCAAGTTGTGAGAGCTTTGTGGAGTGGTGAGAAGGTAAACTTCGAGGGTGAATACTTCAAAATCCAAGATTTAAGCCTTCGACCCTTGTGTGTTGCTCAACCCTATCCGCGCATCTACCTGGGAGGCGCATCAGATCCAGCGCAGATTTTAGCAGCCCAACAAGCTGATGTTTATTTCATCAACGGTCAACCGATTGAAGATGTCCGCAAGGTAATTAAACAAGTTCTGGAGCGATCGCGCTTTCTACCTCAACCAGTCAGCTTTGGTCTATCAGCCTTTGTCATTGCTCGTCCCACAGACAAAGAAGCACAAGCAGAACTAGAACGACTCATGACACTGCAAAAGCTAGAAGAACAATATAAATTAAGTGTTGCCAAAGGAGTTGACAAAGAAGCCGTTATGTTTCAACTCTTCGCCAAAAATCCGGCTGTTGGCGGCAATGGCGGCACAGCCGCAGGATTAGTTGGCAGTTATGATACGGTAGCCGCTCGCGTTGCAGCTTTCGTTGATGCAGGTATCGATACTTTCATGCTGCAATTTAATCCCTTCGTACAGGAGATGACAAGTTTTGCCCAAGAAGTTATGCCTCGTGTACGACACTTGCAAAAAGTCGCTTAGTTGTTAACCAAGCCCTCTCTAGGTAACAGACAACAGTGGTGAAATTAACTTGTAATACTAAATGTTTGAAAAACTAATAATTAGAGTATTATACTAGCAATGATTTGCCGTACACACTCTATGTATAGATTATGCAAACTCCATCTACTGCATAATTAGTCAGACAAAGCAGCAGTCATTACCACCAGTATAGATACTACTAATGCAATTTACAGCAATTTTCAGGTAATTAAACCATAGGCTAGGGGCGCACAGCTGTGCGCCCCTACAAAGGATTGTGGAGTAACAATAGCAGAACT
The DNA here is from genome assembly GCF_034531165.2 of Dendronalium sp. ChiSLP03b. Classification (NCBI taxonomy): domain Bacteria; kingdom Bacillati; phylum Cyanobacteriota; class Cyanophyceae; order Nostocales; family Nostocaceae; genus Dendronalium; species Dendronalium sp. ChiSLP03b. Next base: position 17,320 of record NZ_JAVRBR020000033.1, read on the forward strand.
CTATAGTTCTCTAGGATTGGGTCGCCAACGTAAAACGTAGGCTTCTAAAACACGTACCCCCCAATCGAGTAAAACGCTAATGAATGCCAAAATTACCAATATCGCCCAAGCTTTATCAACGTTTAAAGTTCCCTGTGCTGACATTAACAGATAACCTAAACCCTGTGTTGAACCAATATACTCCGCTACTAAAGCACCTACAAGAGCCATACCTAAACTTGTGCGAATTCCAGCAATTACCCAACTGAGAACTGAAGGCAATACAACTATATACAATATCTGCCAGCGATTTGCGCCCATGACCTGAAAAGCAGCAACTAACTCGCGCTCAATACTTTGGAGTCCTTGATAAGTTGTAAAAAATATAGGAAAGAAAGCGGCTAAAGCTGCTAGTAATACTTTCGAGAGTAATCCAATGCCAAACCAGACAATGAAAAAGGGAGCTAGGGCAATACGAGGTAGAGAATTGAATATCTGAACGTAAGGAAGAGTAATTTTTGCCCCTGATGGAGAATAAGCTAGAACAATTCCGAGACTAATACCACCAGCCATTGCTAGTGCTAGCCCGGTCATCGCCTCTTGAAATGTTACAAAGATATGTTGAAATATACTACCGCTAGATAATAGTTGCCATACCTCTGGGACAATAACACTTGGTTTCCCAACAAGTGCTGGTTCAATAAACGGAGGAATGTTAAATGCTCCTGTGCCAACTTCCCACACCAGCAAAATTACAGCCAAGGGTGTCAGCTGTATTGCTAGTTGCAATATGCGTTGTTTCCATCCGATTTGATTGGGATAAGAATTGGAATTTTTTGATTTTTTCTTGTTAACCGACAGAACAGACTGTCCAAGAGTTATGCTTCGATTGCGGATAGTTCTCATATTATTTAATTAAGTTTTAAAGAGAGCAAATCCTCGGTCTTGTTGTTGTAATACTTGTGTAGTTAGCTCTGACCACAACTCACGCTGGATTTTCTGAAATTTGGGATCGGTACGAATAGCGATCGCCGATCTTTCTGGAGGTAAATCGATTTGAAATTCCTTAACAATCCTGCCAGGACGAGCACTTAGTAGAAATACACGCCCCGAAAGTGCGATCGCTTCATCCAGGTCATGAGTTACCAAGACAAAAGTGCATCCCGTATCACGCCACAATCGCAGGAATTCATCTTGCAGGAGAGCGCGTGTTTGAGCATCCAGACTACTTAGAGGCTCATCAAGTAATACTACATCCGGTTCATAAATCAAAGTCCGAATTAGCAACACACGCTGCTGCATTCCTCCCGATAACTCTCTGGGAAAACTATTTTCAAACCCTGATAAGCCATATTTTTCTAACATGGACAAGGCTTTGCGTTTTCTTTCAGTCCGAGGGACACCACGAATTTCTAGAGGCGCAGTCACATTATCTATTACTGTCCGCCAAGGTAACAAAGTTTGCTTTTGAAATAAATAGCCAATTTCTTTGATACCACTCGTATTAAAACTACCATTTACATCTGTACCAACACTAATTAGTCCCGCGATCGCATTCAATAACGTACTCTTGCCACAACCACTAGGGCCAATTAAGCTGACAAATTCACCAGCATTAATAGTCAAAGTGACATTCTGCAATGCTTCAATCCGCTTATTCTTACTCCAATAAGAGATGCTGAGATTTTGAGTCTCGATTGTCGGGACTGACATATTGTGATTCTCCCTAAGCTCGATGACCTGCGAATTTATCAAACACCCCTTGAGAATAAGGAACAATTTTCTTAATAATTCCCGTATCAAAAAATACTCTTTGATCGGCAAGATATGCCTCTTGACTGATAGACGCATCTTTAGGAACTGAGCGTTTGAGTTCGGTGTTTAAACCTGTGAGGATTGCGTCTAAATTTTGGCTATCAAAACGTTTGCCCACAACTTTCAAGATTTCTTCTGGTGGGGTTTGGTGCATATATGCAAAAGTACGATTTACAACTGTAACTAATCTTTTAATAACTTCCGGCTTTTGAGCAGTCACGCGTTCATGACTGAGCCAAGCACGAGTCATAGCTTCACTAGCACCAAAGTATTTTTTATGTACATCTGGATCTAAAGCATTCAGCAGTTGAAAAACTACTCCTTCTTTGAGTAGTTTGTGAAGGTCGGGCGCACCAGCGATCGCTGCGTCAACTTGACGAGCTTTGATCAATGTATAAGTGGAAGCTGTTGTACTTTGAACATATTCGACATCTTTATCGCCCAGACCATTTTGACGCAGGTATTTGACGAATACTGCCCAACTCCAAGTGCCAATTTCCCCAGCTGAAATCTTTCTTCCTTTGAGGTCAGCAACACTCTTGATTTGAGAACGTAAATCAGAACGTACAATTAAGGAAGTATCAACAAGATTACGACGATTGGCTACGACATTTAAAGGAACTCCCTTGAGGCGAGAAAGATAGACATGTAAAGGTGCTTGGGCTGTAAAATCAATTTCACCTGCAATCAATGCATCTCGCATTTTCGCGCTACTTTGAAAAGTAATTACTTCAGCTTTCAAACCAGCAGTATCAAAAAAACCTAAATCCTGTGGAATCCAAACATCAATAGAGTTAATACCACTGACTGCCCCTAATTTAACGTTGATAGTTCTTTGACTAGCAGCAGACTCAGTGATGCGATTACAGGCTTGTGTAGCTAGAGCAGTTGTTATTCCTAGAGAAGCATATTTTAAAAAGTCTCTACGTGTACGCATTTGTTTATGGAAGATTTATTCAATCAGCTCTACCGAGTTAACAAAAAACGTGGGTTTGCCGGATTTGGGTAAACCCACGTTTGTCGGGCAATATCTCAAACACTTAACCAACTATCACAACTCGGTTATCAACAATCTGTTGGAAGGTAGCATCAGGCTGAATCAGTCCCCACTTCACCATCCAGTTATAGGTACGATGGAAGTCAGTTTCCGAGTATGGTGCTGGATCTGCGTAGCGCAAGCGATTGCGGCGGAAGTCTGACGGTTCGAGGTGTACGATATCTTCAGATACGTCATCTATCAGATATTTCACATAGCGGATTGGATCGTTTTGTAGATCCTTCACCGCTTGACGGATGGCTTTGTTGATTGCCTCAAAACTTTCTTTACCTAGTTCGGGACTAGCAATTTCCAGACCTACATAGTGAGCCTCGGCGATAATCTTGTAGCCGAGTTTTTCTGCAACTGTAATCCAGGGTTCCATGACAGCCACTGCATCAACAAGGCCATCACGCAAAGCTACAAAGCGGTTGAATTGTTTGGGTTGACTACCGCCTTCAATGTGAACTACTTTAATCTCTTCTGGAGGAAGAAAGCCTTCAAGAGTTTGGATGGCAATGTAATGAGAACCGTGGTGGAAGTTCACACCAACTGGTACGTTAGCTAGGTCTTGGGGAATGTTGTAGGGTGAGTCTGGACGCACAATGATGGCTTGACTAGCAATAGCAGCTCGCTTGGCTATTACCTGTCCACCACGGGAACTGTCGTAGGTGCGACGTACTTGTCCCCACTCGCAAGCGCGGTAAAGGCTGCTTTGGCCTTGCTCAAAAAGAGAGGGGCCACCGAAAGAACTTACCTGACTGTGATCGTCAATCAGCGCGATCTTGGGTGGGCGATCGCCATAATTGCGTTTAACAAACTCAATCTCCAGCCCTTCATCGGCAAAGTAACCGCGATCGCGAGCTACGTAGTAAGGCAAAGAGAAAACTGTTCCACTAATCTCGGTAGTGATTTTCTTGAGTGCCAAGTTTGCGTTACTCAAGGGTCGATCTCCTCATTAGTATAAGCAAGGTTTATTCTCCGGCAAATACACGTTTTTAGTCAAGATTAAAAATAATTATTAACAGTATTGACCTAGATCCGGCAAAGCTACCAAAGTGTACAAATTAGACTGAATCTGAAAAACCTGCCCTTGAAATTCTCCTGTCAAAGACGCTATGCGTAGCTTGCTTCTCCAAAGGAGTACGGGAAAGACTAAGAAAGCGGGAACGTCTGCGACGAACATCGAACGTGTCTATGCGGCTAAAAAAGCGGGTACTTCTACGGAGAATTCGGAAGAGTAGCCGCTTTGCATCTATGCACGAAACAAAAATCATCCCTTGATTCAGCAACGCCAAAAAACTCAGTATGCATATTTTTGTATGCATACATCTATCTTTAGGAGGATAAAAATTTCATTTCTTTTTCATTTTTAGGGAAAAAACTATATATATCAACTTACAGACTGATTAGTTATGCTTATGTCATATAGTGCTAGACGAAATGTGTCTTTATTTCTCACTTTAAGTTTAGGATCGCTACTAATTACATTGGTCGGTTGTAATCCACAACCTCAAACTAGTCAAAAAGCTTCAACCACAAGTGACAAAAAGCCAACAACAGTTCGTATAGTTTACTCTAAGCTTGGCCCTCTTGCTGTAGTGAGAAAACAAGGAACTTTAGAAAAACGCCTAAAAGCAGAGGGAAATTCTATAACTTGGCATGAATTTGCTGCTGGGCCTCAATCATTAGAAGCATTAAATGCCAATAGTCTTGATATTACTTCAACCGCAGAGTCTCCTGTTATCTTTGCTCAAGCAGCAGGAACGCCTTTAGTTTATATATCTACAACACAACCGAGTCCTAAAGGTGTTGCTTTCGTTGTACCCAAAAATTCCTCTATTAAAAGTGTTGCCGATCTTAAAGGTAAAAAAATTGCTTTGCAAAAAGCTTCTGTAGCTCAATATATAATCGTGCAGGCATTAAAAGAAGTGGGTTTAAAATTGAGTGATGTTACTCCTGTTTATTTACCACCACCTGATGCTAATGTTGCTTTTAGTCAAGCCAAAGTTGATGCTTGGATTGCTTGGGAACCGTACATAACTCGTGTGGAAGAACAAGGTATTGGTCGGATTCTCAGAGATGGTACAGGTCTTAGAGACATTGGTGGTTTTTACTCTACAACACGCCAATTCGCCAAAGAGCATCCTGAAATTATCAAAGCATTTTTAGAGGAAATGCAAAAGGCTGAACAATGGTCAAAAAATAATCCTCGTGAGTTAGCACAGTTACTGTCCAAAGAAGTAGGCATAGATGTCAATACTTTAGAAAAAGTTCATGCTCGGCTCGACTATGGTCTGTTGCCAATTACAAATCAAATAGTTACAAAACAACAAAAAATTGCTGATATGTACTATGATTTGAAACTTTTACCTAAAAAAGTTGATATTAAAGAAGTGATTTTATCACCAGAAGAATATGCCAAAATTACACCTCAACAATTGACATCTAAACAGTAAACATAATTTAAGAAGGCAGGAGGCAGGAGGCAGAAGGTTTCAATCAGATATGGATAAAATAACTATAATGAAACGCCGCCGTTTTCTTAATGTTGCGACATCAGGTCTATGTGGTTTTGCTACAGCATATATGTTAGGAAGTTGTAGCCAACAAAGCCAGCAGAATCTCTCAAATAATACTACCAATTTAAGTTCCCTCTCGATAAAAACTAAAGTTCTGCGGATGGGATATCAGAGTGCGGGGGATCTTTTCAGAAATCAGCAGGTTTTAGAAAAACGCTTGGAGCCGATGGGGATCGAGGTGGAATGGGCACAATTTGTCCAAGGGCCTCAACTTATGGAAGGAATGGCGGCGGGCAAAGTTGACGTGGGATCAGTAGGGGACACACCACCAATATTTGCCCAAGTAGCTGGATCAGCCCTAGTTTATGTCGTCGGTACACTAAGAAATCCAACAACAGGAACAAGTAGTGTGATTGCCGTTCCGCCAGAGTCTCCACTGAAAAAATTTGAGGATATCAAGGGGCAAGAAGTTTATTTTCAAAAAGGTTCGGCATCGCACTATTTTATTCTCAGAGCCTTGCAGTCAATCGGCTTGAGCATCAAAGATATTAAAATCAGAAGTATGCCGACCATTGAAGCGCGGGGTGCTTTTATCGAAGGGAAAATTCCTGTTTGGATGACAGGAGACCCCCACTATGCGATCGCTGAAAAAATGGGTCGAATTCGCGTCCTGAGAGATTCTGTAGGGCTAGATTCTCCTGGTAGCTACTATATTGCAGACAGAAAGTTTGCCGAAGAAAACCTTGGCTTACTCAAAATTATCATTGAAGAGCGTCATAACCTCGATAAGTGGGCAGATAAAAATCGAGACGAAGTGGCGAAACTAATGATTACTCAACAAAAACTTGATGAAGATGTGGTAGCAAGGGTGATGTCTCGTCTTACTTTAGCAGGACGTAGAGGCCTCAGCCCGGCACTAATTGCGGAACAACAACGTGTGGCAGATTTGTTCTTTCAAGAAGGTGTCATACCAAAGAAAATTAACATTCAAGATGCGTTACTCCCGCCTAATATGTATGCTGCCATCACACCACCAGAAATTATGGTTTAGCTATGTGAAATCTCACTAAAAGAATTGCATCAAACAACCGTTTCATTACCTGTCGATAAGTCATCTGATGCAATTAATAAATTTATTTGGTAAAAAATCATGGATCGCCGCTCATTTTTGATTACAGCTTCAGTCACAACAGCAGTCACAGTCTTATATAGCTGTACAACACAGAAACAGAATCCTCAACCAACATCTTCATCGAGTTCTAATCAAAAAAAGCAAGTTAATATTGTCTTTGACAAATTTGGTCCCTTAGCAGTAATTAGAAAGAAAAAGACTCTGGAACAAGCCGTAGTATCCAAAGGCTATTCTATACAGTGGAAAGAGTTTGCAGCAGGCCCCCAACAGTTAGAAGCCCTAAATGCAGGAAGTCTTGACCTTGCGCGTACCGCAGAATCACCTGTCATTTTCGCTCAAGCAGCAGGTGCTGATTTAGTTTATCTTGCGACTACAATACCTATTTCTAATGGTGTAGCGTTCTTGGTACCGAATGACTCTCCTATTAAGTCTTTTGCAGACTTTAAAGGTAAGCGAATAGCTTTTCAAAAAGCATCAATTGCTAATTACATTTTAATTAAAGCCTTAAAACAAGCAGGCTTAAAGTTAAGTGATATTACTCCAGTTTATTTACCTCCACCAGATGCTAACGTGGCATTTAGTCAAGCAAAAGTAGATGTCTGGGTGATATGGGAACCTTTTATTGGTCGGGTAGAACAGCAAAAAATTGGTCGTGTCTTACGTTACGGTGAAGAATTAATAGACGTGGGGCTATTTTACTCAGCTTCTCGGAAATTTGCTGAAGAAAATCCTGAATTTATCAAAATTTATTTAGAAGAGGTTCAAAAAGCTAAGGAATGGGCTACAGAAAACCCTCGCCAATTCGCAGAACTTCTGTCAGAAGAAACCGGAATTGAAGTTGACACATTAGAAAAAATTGCTAGTCGGCAAAAGTATAGTCTGCGTCCAATTACAAACGAAGTTATTGCTACTCAGCAAAAAGTTGCTGATATGTATTACGACTTAGGTTTGTTACCTAAAAAGATTGACCCTAGCGAAGTGGTTTTGTCACCAGAATACTATGCTAAAGTTACACCAAAAACTGTGATAGCTAAACCATAAACCTGTAAATAGTTTTCAATTTTTGCAACTATGAATAGACTATTTAACACTCGTCGCCGCTTTCTCCGTCTTAGTACAACAAGCTTGTTAGGGTTATCTACTTCATTTGCTCTGGGTAGTTGCAATACAAAACAAACATCTGGTACTTCTACAACAAGTACGTCTGCCAGTGGGATTAAGACCAATGTGTTGTGGGTAGGCTATCAACAAGCGGGTGATTTAGTCAGAGTATCTGGTGTTTTAGAAAAACGCCTAGAACCTTTGGGAGTCAAAGTAGAGTGGCTGCAATTTACTCAAGGGCCACAACTAATGGAAGGGATGAACGTTGGTAGGGTCGATTTGGGATCGGTTGGGAATACTCCACCAATATTCGCTCAAGCAGCAGGAGCCGATATTGTTTATCTTGTGGGTCGCGTACCTCCAGTTGGAAGATTCTATGCGTTTGCAGTGCCTCCCTCTTCGCCAATTAAAGACTTTAAGGAGATTAAAGGTCAAAAGGTAGTTTTTCAGAAAGGATCTGGCACTCACTATTTTGTGCTTCGAGCTTTAGAAGAAGCTGGTCTGAAATACAGTGACATTCAACCTGTCAGCATCCCTAACGTGGATGCTGTTAGTGCATTTATGCAAGGTAAAATTCCTATTTGGGTTGGTTACGATCCAGCTTTGAGTATTGCTGAGAAACAAAATAAAGTTCGGATATTGCGAGATTCTGAAGGGTTCGATCTTCCAGGTGGGTATTATATCGGCGCTCGTAAGTTTTCAGAAGAAAATCCACAGTTGTTAAAGATTGTCATTGAAGAAATCCAAAAGATTGGTAAGTGGGCAGATGAGCATCCCAAAGAGGTAGCAAAGCTGCTTGTACCTGAAACAAAACTTGACTTGGACATCCAAGAAAAGGTGAATAGTCGTTCATCTTTTCAACTCAGTCCAATAGATTCTGAACGCATTCAGACACAACAGCGAGTTATTGATTACTTTTACAAAGAAGGGTTGTTACCCAAGCCTCTAGATATTAAAGAAGTATTACTGACTTCTGAACAATATGCAGCAATTACACCAGCCTCTGTTGTTAGTCAGCGATAGCATGATTAATTGGGCGCTTTTTGTAGGCTATTTTCAATTTTGAATTAGTTATGCGACTTATTTTAGTTGAAGATGAACCAGATTTAGGCACAGCAGTCAAAGAAGTGCTACATCATGAGGCATACGTAGTTGACTGGTTTCTAGATGGGGATCAAGCATGGCAATACTTAAAAAGTGGATGGACGCAGTACAAAATAGCGATTTTTGATTGGATGCTACCAGGAATTTCTGGGTTAGATTTGTGCAAGAAACTGCGATCGCAAAACAATCCTTTGCCTGTGTTAATGCTGACCGCAAAAGACCGGATGGAAGAAAAGATTATCGGACTAGATAGCGGTGCAGATGACTATTTGGTGAAGCCTTTTGATATGCCAGAATTGCTAGCAAGATTGCGGGCATTACGACGGCGATGTCCTCAAATTCAATCTCGCCACTTGCAATTAGGTGCCATTACTCTTAACTACAGCACCCATGAAGTGACTCGCCAGTATCCTAATGGTAATAAGTTAGTAAACTCATTGACTATCAAAGAATTTCAATTGCTAGAACATTTAATGAAACATCCTAACCAGATTGTCACTCGAAACCAACTCATAAATCAGCTTTGGGAAATTGGTGCAGAACCCATGAGTAACGTGGTAGCAGCACAAATTCGCTTACTTAGACGCAAACTGGGAGAAGATAACAGTGAATCTTTAATTGAAACCATTTATGGTGTAGGATATCGCCTTAAGGTTTGAAAAAGCATAGGCTATTAGAAGGGGGACGTGGGGAAAAATCCTCCGTGTCCTCTTGTCACCGTGTCTCCTCTGCCCCCTTGCCCCCTGGTCACTGAGCGTAGCCGAAGTGCTGCCCTTCTGCTTCTTCCCCAGTCCCCAATTCCTAATCTTTGCGCGTGGAACGTAACGAACTCTTCTATCTGACTCGCCTTCGGTTGGCAGCTTGGTATGCGCTGGTGATGGGCTGCATTTTGGGTGTGTCTGGTCTAGGAGTTTATCAAATTGTTGCTCATGCTTATCATGAAACCATAGACCAAGGTTTAGAGTCAGTAGCCAAGGCACTGCATAAAAGTATTGAACCTGTTTGGGGAAAACCCAAACAATTAAAGCAACTTGCTAAACAACTTTCTTTAGATGTTTGCTTAACTCAAGCTGATTGTCTGTTATCTCAAACAACAGGAATCCAACACTCACTTAGCAATGTGGCAGATCCGGTTAATTACTATCTGCGTTTATTGGATCGGTCAGAAAGACCGCTTAGCGTAGCAGGAGTGCAACTTGAACAATTACCCATCGCTTCAGCAGAAATACGTCGGCAAACGCTAATAGACACATCGGGCATACGATACCGTCAAATTAGTTTAAGACTACGTACCCAATATCAGCTTACAGGCTACATGCAAGTGGGGCGAAGCTTGAAAGACCTAGACCAGCATCTTGCTGCCTTGAGATTGGCTTTATTGTTGGGTTGGCCTGTAACTATGATTGTCATTGCCATTTGCAGTTGGTATTTAGCTGGTAATGCAATGCAGCCTGTTTATCGCTCTTATCAACAAATGGAACAGTTTACAGGCGATGCTGCTCATGAATTTTGTACTCCCTTAGCAGCAATGCACTCTACTATTGATGCTGCTTTTAGATTGCATGGACAATCAGGGTCAGATTTGTTGTCTGAGCCAATAAGTAGAACTTTGCAAGTGATTAAGCGGCAGAATGCTAGGCTATCCAAATTGGTAGGAGATTTACTGCTGTTAGCGAGGCTAGATCGGCATCAATTGGCAGGAGAATACAGCTTATGTTGTCTGAATGATTTAATTAGTGATTTAGTAGAAGAACTGGCATTTCTAGCGATTGAAGCTCAAGTCAAGCTAGTACAACAAGTGCAAACACCGAAAAAACTTTGCATTCCAGGCAATGAAGAACAACTTTATCGCTTATTTTCTAACTTGATTATTAATGGCATTCAAGCTACACCTAATGGTGGACAAGTTACAGTGACTCTAGAAAGAGGCGATCGCTACGCCTTCATCATTGTACAAGACACAGGAATTGGTATTGCTCCAGAGCATCAAAGTCTCATTTTTGGTCGCTTCTACCGTATTAATCAAGACCGTTCTCGTGCTTCTGGAGGATCTGGATTAGGATTAGCTCTTGCTTGTGCGATCGCCAGAGCGCATAGAGGTAGTATTCAAGTACAAAGTCAGATCAACAAAGGTAGTACCTTTACAGTCAAACTTCCTTTCAATACCTTAGCAAAAATAAGAGGATGAGATTCAAACGCGATCGCGGCCATTGTCTAATACCATTTCCCAAAAATAATGATACAGATCCAAACCCAGAAACCTAGACTAAATGGGACTTTCTTAATTACGAATTACGAATTACGAATTACGAATTGGTATAAGCCATGACTGAAAATTAGCTGTATCTCTTGTTGAGTGAGA
>NZ_JAVRBR020000034.1:0-26796 GCF_034531165.2 Dendronalium sp. ChiSLP03b
CACCGCAGTCAAATACGGTCGCTTGAGTTCTCCCAAGTACTTCAGCACAGCCCGACCAGCTTCTTCCAAGTTCTTGCTCTCCTGCAACCGTGATATGCGATCGCACACCTGCTGCATCTGCTGGCATTCCTGGGGCAGGTAGCTGCATGATTTTAGGTGTTTCAGCTATCTACTCTCCATAGGCAGACAGCATGAAACAATAGGCTCTGAAACTATCTTTTTAATCTCTTTTGAGTCCCCTTCTGAGGACAGCAATAAATCTTTCCAATCTTTTGCTACCTGGGCATCTTTGGGTTTTTGACGACGTTCGTTAGCTAACATCACCAAGGCATCATACCAAAGACCATTTTCAGCGAACAGCAAAATACGCTCTCTTGGTCTGCTTGCTTTTTCTAAATGATTTTTCACATTAGAGTTGATAGAAACTCGCTCAATATATCCTTTAACAAAAGTATCCTTCAGGCGATTTACTGGATCGCACATATAAGATAATACCCAGTTATATTTTTTACCAATTTCTAATGCTGGTACATTTTGAGGTAAGTTGACATTAATAATTCCTGGTGTACTTGTTAACTGAAAAGTAGTTTTATAAACCGGATATTTTTTATCATTTATTAGCAAAAACTCAACTGGATTTGCATTTGTGGGCTGATAAGGAATGTAAAACCAGAATGTCGGACGTTCAGAAATAGTTAACCCAATGTTTGTCTGTGGAACTAAAGCTGTCAGAGGTTTTTCAATCGCTGGACAGTCGGCTCTGGCAGCAGCATAAGTTCGCTGACCAGGGGCCCCTTTTGGAGGTAAGATAAAGCGAATAATCTGGGAAATAAATCCTGAAGTTTTAGGCGTATTTGTAGGTTTTGGGGTTTGAGGCTGTTGTCTTTGTTGCTGCTGTGAAATGACTTTATTTCCCCAGGCATTACTAGACTGCGCGGCTGCTTTAACAGCAGGATAAACGTCTAATGTGAAGATAAAAATTAAAGATAAACTTAGGCGTGTAAAAAACAATTTTGTCATTTTTTTCATAGAAGTATGGAAGAAACCTATTTACAAAACAACAGACACACCCTTTGTTCTACTACTGCCGTTGATATGGAAACCGATGGATATAGCCAAATGTAATTACACTTGTAGCAAGAGAAGCTATGGTAGAAGGAAGGAATGGTAGCCAGTAGCCATGAATTAAAAGAAACAAGCAGATGCTGTAGGAGATAACAAAAATAACACCTATGCTTGTAATCACAAGAATTATTTTGTGATTGTGCCAAGCAAGTTTTTGGGACACGGCTGCGACGAATGCACCTCCAGCTAAAGAGCAGAGCCAGATGTAAAAAATATCTCCCCACGAAGGCAGCACTCTCAGCAGAGGACGACCATTTAATGCCGCACTAATAATTTGGCTTACCATTTGTGCCTGAATAAATACACCCCGCATTGTTTGATCTGGTTGTTGGTTGAGACTGTATGGTGTATAAAAATCATCTTTGACGCTTTTAGCAGAAACACCAATGAGAACTATTCGGTCTTTCACCCAGGAAGGGTCAAAATTATTTTCCAAGATGTCTCTTAGGGGAACTTGTTGAGCAATATCACTCTCGCTATAATTAAGAAATCGGTAATTAAGCAGCATTTGGTAAAATTCTTGTTGTAAATTTTGGTAGCCTCCTGCCTTTGACTGCAAACGTTGTAAGCGAGTTTTTCCTAACAATAAATCTCCCGAATGTGTGGTTTTAGGTTTAATACCTTTTTTAGCTAAGTAATATAGTGCCAACTTCAAGCTTAAAGAAACTTCTGTATTACAAGCGGTGTTACTGTTAAAAGTTGCAAACCACAGATGGCGACGAAGAATACCATCATTGTCCAGATGCACATCAGCAAAACCTAAACGAGCTACTGGCACTTCGGGTGGAGGTTCAATACCTTTTTCTCGAATCGTAGAGTCATTGCTCGTGGGGTCATTACCTATGCAGATGGCAATAAAATTATCAGTATTTTGTAATTTTTTTGCTAATTCTGGTTGGTTGCCGCTCACAGAAAAATCACGAATAATATCTAAGCCAATTACCCCTGGTTGATGAGGTTCTAGTTTTTCTAAAAGTTGAGCTAATGCGGTATCAGATAACGACCCGCGTCTTTTCATTCCCTTATGATCTTGATATTTATAATCCGTTTCATCGATGGTGACTACTAAAAGACGAGGATCTATTCCCTCATTTGGACGCAGGCGCATCATCTGATCAAACATTTTTAGCTCTGATGCTTGCAGTATTCCTAGCAGTCGTACTCCAAACACCAAAGCTGTTATGACTAAACTTGCAGATGGAACAAAAACAGAGGGTTTTAATTTAACTCGTGTAGGAATAACTGGAGTAGGTGCTGCAAACAGTTGACCACCTTCGTTATCTTGCCATCGCAGATAAAGTACCGGACGATACCATTGATTACCTTCTACACCCATTGCTTCTCGGCTTTGACTTACTATCATTGCCAAAGGCTCTTTTTGACCCAGTGAACGATAAAATTGCTCGCTAAAGGCTGTTGCACCTGGCACACTTACGGAATACTGCATCGCTACGACTGCTGGAGTGCGGTGAGCAATTAAGCTTTGAGCTACACCATTAAACACTGAAGTTCCAGTTAACGCCAAACCAGATTGACAGGCGCTCAATACCACTAGAGCCACACCACGTAGCTGTTTAGAATCATCAATAAAACTATTTTGCTGTAGCAGTATACTAATTTCTTTAGCACTCACATAATTTGGTTTGCCAGTTTCATCTTCAAAAACTAGATATCCTTGCGGTTCAGGAAGCGAGGCATGGCAACGTTGACAGTTGTTTATTTTTATACCTTTATGTATAGTTCGACATAGCTGACCATTATCCAATGTATTATTACAGCATTTACCAAACAAGCCATGTCCATCAAAGTGGATAACATGAGGTGCTGTCTCATTGCGATGTTCAGTCAGATAATCCCGCAAAGCTTTTAAAGTTGGGGGTTTCAGTTCAACTAGCCGAATATGACCTTCTTTCTCGGCTATTCCTAAACCTCTGCGTACTGCAAGTTGTTCTTGCTGTGGCAGCTTTTCCAAACCATTTTCTGGGTCAGAAGCCGCAGAGGAGATTAACAAAACGTTAACTTGCTCCATTGATGGTAGCTTTGGCGGTGCAGCATCATAGGTAATGTAACGAGAGAAGGTAACTTGATGTTGAGTCAAAAAACCTCGGTCATCGTGCATTAATTCCCAAGGATAATCAGGTAAACGAGTTGAGCCTAAGATATCTGCTGCTATTTCCAGTTGTATATGCAGTTGAGTTGCGTTATTTTGGGCTAAATTAATCGCATTTTGCAGCACTTTTTCGACTTTAGAGCCTGGGGGAAAAAGTGATTGATACAGTGCCTTACCAATGTTTTTTAGAAAATAGCAATGAAAGGCTTTTCGGTCTTGAGCTAGTAGACCAACTTGCACCATCCAATCTTGTTCCCCAAATCGCTGAAAGTCCTCTGGTCGAAAACGAATAGCTTCGAGAGATTTGGTAACGGTAATTAGCCAGTTTATTCTCTCTTGCCAAAAAGGTAATGTTGAGTCGGTTTCTGCTTGACCAACTCGTGATCCATTGACGCTGACTTTAAAATCAGCCTCATTAATCGGAGATAGGTATACCTTTAATAGCTCCATTAGCCATCCTTCCTATTTAGCCTAAGAGGTCGCCAAGAGGTTGGTTGTTGCTGCCCTTCATCAATCCTTCTATACTAGTTTCTTCCAGCAACTTCCACTTTTGGGGATAGCGTGTTTTATAAAGCGTAATTCGCTCTTCTTTACTCAATAAAGGAGTTAAGGTGACAGTAACTTTTTGTACATCATCACGGCTGCCTCCACTACCTAATTCCACAACGTAGACTTTGATACCAGCTTTACCCTCTTTACGTGCGGTCACTTGCAATTCCAGATTCACTTGATCAACACTAAACAAGGGTATGGGTTTTTCTCCTTCTGCCTCTGTTGAAAGCAACTCTTGCTTGATCTGCTCAATTAGTTCTGCTAATCCGATAGAATTTTCTTCTGACATTTCACGCTCCTTAGCTATTTATTGGTAACTAAACTTGAGTTATTCAGATTCTCCAATCAGAGTAAAAGCCGCCCATTCAGCAGGATTGGGATGCTTTATTTTGGTTGTCAGCATTGCTTGGCGTAATGCGGTAGCTAAATCTTGCTGATGTTGGAGATTTTGATAAAATTCTGTCATTAAAGATGCTGTAGGCGCATCGGGTATCGACCACAGAGAAACTATGACACTGGGAACCCCTGCGGCAATTATGGAACGAGATAACCCAATTACCCCATCACCTGTTAACCGACCTTGCCCAGTATCACAGGCACTCAGAACAACTAATTCGGCATTGAGTTTTAAATCCAGAATTTCGCTAGCAGTGAGCAAGCCGCTATCATTACCAGAGGGAGCAAGGGCTACAGCACCCGGAACATCCCCACCTGTAAAATCATCAAGTAACCCGTGTGTAGCCAAATGAATGATTCTGGCTTTCGGAAGTAGAGGTAATATACTTGCTTTAGTGGCTTGCTTGCCAATCAGGGGTTGTGTTTGAAACTTAGATGCTATTTCTTTGGCTTCATTTTCAGCTTTTGGCAGTGGGTTTAACTGCTTAGGTGGTTCTCCAGGTTTTAAAGAAACCTTGGGCATAGTTGGATTACCAACTACTAAAACATCTTTAGCTGAACCTGGAACTTTTTGCCGCAGTTTATGAGTGGAGTCCAGAACTTCAAAGGAAGGGGCGGTGAGGATGGTATGTTTATCGATTAAGTATTGCCCAGATGGATCTTGCAATGCTGGGAAGGGAACGAGAAATAGGACATCTTGGGGGATAAAAATAACGCGAGCTGTTTCTTCTTTTGGCAGGATGTCTGCAATTGGTTGGATGAGTAGCTGATAAAGTTCTTGTAATTGTGGGTTTTTAGTGTTTGCACTAGAACTATTTATACCAATTTTTTTTACTACATCGGCGATTGGACGTTCTATTGCTGGTTTCTCTGGCTCCCAAGAGGGCAAGCGGATAGTGATTTTGCCGTTTTTCACATCGACTGATACTACTTGCCAAGCTTCCCAGTCTGGAGCATCATCATTGAGTTTAATGCGATCGCCTGGTACCAAGGTGATGTTATTACCACTCCTCAAAGCAACATTCACACCTTTAACAATCGACCCACGAGCCTGAGCAACTTTATCTCTTAGGGAGATATTTTGTCGCTGCAACAGGGGTTTGAGGTCAACTGGGTGAAATTTGGCTTCGCCTGTGGGTTTTACGACCCAAATATATAGTTCTGATTCGTTAGCTTGTGGTTTACCTTGAACTTTGAATTCATCGTAAATAATCGAATATTCAACAATAGTGGCGTTTTGTGCTTTAGCTATTTGTTTAATTTCTTCAATCGTTGGAGAAGTGGGTGATTGTTGTTGGAGTTTAGGAGATAATTTAGAAGCAAGTAACTCCACAAAAGCACGCGCCCGTCCGCGTTCGGCAATTTCTAGGGCTGCATTGTTTTTGTTTTGAGCTATCAAGACTTGTTGTAAAGTGCGGTAAGTGCGAGATTGCCCCTCAAAAATTGACACTTTATTGGCATCGTTACTGCCTAATCGTTGCCGTTGAGATTCCCAAACCTGAATTCCCTTAATTAGGGTTTTCTCTGCCAAGGCAAGATTACCAGATTTTAGGAAAGCAAGTCCTAAATTATTAAGCGCCGATCCCTCGCCTTGGCGGTCTTTGATTGAGCGTGCGATCGCCAAATTCTGTTGGTGGGACTCAATGGCTTTGGCATACTCCCCCAAGGAAAGGTAAGCAACTCCCAGATTACCCAGTGCATCTCCCTCGCCTTGGCGGTCTTTAATTGAGCGTGCGATCGCCAAATGCTGCTGGTGGGATTCAATGGCTTTGGCATACTCCCCCAAGGAAAGGTAAGCAACTCCCAGATTACCCAGTGCATCTCCCTCACTTTGGTGGTCTTTGATTGAGCGTGCGATCGCCAAATGCTGCTGGTAGTACTCAATAGCTTTGGCATACTCTCCCTGGTAAAGGGAAGTATTTCCCAAATTGCTCAGAGCCTTGCCCTCACTTTGACGATCTTTGATTTCCTTTGCAATCGCCAACCACTGCTGGTAGTACTTAATGGCTTTGGTATAGTCCCCCAGATAAAGGTAAGCTCCTCCCAGATTACCCAGTGCGCCTCCCTCACTTTGGCGATCTTTGATGGCGCGTGCGATCGCCAACCACTGCTGGTAGTACTCAATGGCTTTGGCAAAGTCCCCCAAGGAAAGGTAGGCTCCTCCCAAAATCCCCAGAGCCTTGCCCTCACTTCGACGGTCTTTGATTTCCTTTGCGATCGCCAACCACTGTTTAGAGTACTCAATGGCTTTGGTATAGTCTCCCAGATAAAGGTAAGTTCCTCCCAAATTACCCAGTGCGCCTCCCTCACTTTGACGGTCTTTGATGGCGCGTGCGATCGCCAACCACTGTTTAGAGTATTCAATGGCTTTGGTATAGTTTCCCAGGGATCTATAATCTTCTCCCAGATTGCCCAAAGCCATGCCCTCACTTTGGCGATCTTTGATAGCGCGTGCGATCGCCAACCACTGCTGGTGGTTCTCAATGGCTTTGGGATAGTCCCCGATATTTTGGTAAGCAAGTCCCAAAATGCCCAGAGCCTTGCCCTCACTTTGGCGATCTTTGATGGCGCGTGCGATCGCCAAAGTCTGCTGTGCGTACTCAATGGCTTGAGGGTAGTTCCCCAAGGAAAGGTAAGTTCCTCCCAGATTGCCCAGAGCCTGACCCTCCCAGGGGAGGTCTTTAATTTCCCGGTAAATTAAAAGAGCTTGTTGAAAAGACTGTAATGCCGCCTCAAACTGACTGGTCTGTAACTGCCCAATACCTTGTTTCAACAGTCGGTCTGCCTCTGCTTTCCGCTCATTTGCAGTTTGCGCCAATACCCACGATGCATTAAACAGCGATTGAAACACCAGAGGTGTCGAGGCGGTAACTAAAATCACAAGAAATAACCTTAAGGGGACTTTGCGGAGGAGCATGGTGTAAGCTTGATAATTTCTTTACCTTTACATCTAGTTAATGTCTATAAATTCAACTTTGTTTTTCTCTGTATAATTCCGGCTATAAACTGAGTCAAGTATCTGCAAATTTGATTTTGGAACAAAACTACAGAGCAAAGCAAGTATATTTATTTAGATTTAACAGTCTGTTTTCCCTGTTTATAACACCTAATTATTCGGACTCTCCAATCAGAGTAAAAGCTGCCCAATCAGCAGGTGAGGGATGTTTTTTCTTTGTCGTCAGCATCGCTTGACGCAAAGCAGTAGCTTTGTCAGGGTTTTTGCGGAAATTTCCATAAAATTCTGTCATCAACTCAGCAGTGGGTGCATCGGGTATCGACCACAGGGAAACTATAATACTGGGAACCCCTGCTGCAATTATGGAACGAGATAACCCTATTACCCCGTCACCTGTTAACCGGCCTTGCCCAGTATCACAAGCACTTAAGATAACTAATTCAGCACTTAACGGAGAACTTTGGGGTCGTGTATATAAATTTAAGATATCTTCTGCTGTCAACAAACCATTATCCTGACCTTCAGGAGCAAAGACAATAGAACTTCCCAATCCCCGAATATCATCCAATAAGCCATGAGTTGCCAAATGAATAATTTTAGCTAGTGGTAGTTTTTGTAACACTGCATTTTTAGTGGCTTGATTGCCAATCAAAGCTTGAGTTTTCCAGAACAAAGCAATTGCAATAGCTTCTTTTTCTGAACCAGGAAGCGCACCTAATTGCTGAGGTGATTCTCCAGGTTTTTTTGAAACCTTGGGCATCGTGGGATTACCAACTATCAAAATATCTTTGGCTGAACCTGGAACTTTTTGCCGCAGTTTATGAGTAGATTCTAATACTTGAATGGAAGGAGCGGTAAGGATAGTATGTTTATCAATTAAGTATTGCCCTGATGGGTCTTGTAATGCTGGGAAAGGAACTAAAAATAAAGCATCTTGCGGGATGAAGATGACGCGGGCTGTTTCTTCTTTTGGCAGTATGTCTGCAATTGGTTGGATAAGTAGCTGGTAAAGTTCCTGTAACTGTAAGTTTTTAGCATTTACACCAGAACTATTTATACCGATTTTTTTCACTACATCAGCTATTGGACGTTCTATTGCTGGTTTCTTTGCCTCCCAAGAGGGCAAGCGGATAGTGATTTTACCGTTTTTAACATCAACTGATACTACTTGCCAAGCTTCCCAGTCTGGATCATCGTCATTAAGCTTAACGCGATCGCCAGGTGCAAAGGTGATGTTATTACCACGACTAGCAACATTCACACCTTTAATAATCGACTGACGAGCCTGGACTACTTTATCTCGAAGAGAGATATTTTGTTGCTGCCACAAGGGTTTGAGGTAACTAGGGCGAAAAGAAATTTCTCCTGTGGGTTTAATTACCCAGATATAGAGTTCTGAATTATCCCATACTAGCTTGTCATTGTTATTTGCATCATTATATCTAGGAGGATTAGGAACAGCATATTCTACAATTGTGGCGTTTTGTTCTTTAGCAATTCTCTGAATATCTGCAATGCTTGGTGGCGATACATTCGGAATTACTAAGTTTGATTTACTCTGATTTTTGCTGCCAACTCGTAAGGCTAGTAGATTAATGAAAGCTCTAGCTCTACCACGTTCAGCAACTTCTAAAGCCTTTGAGAATTTATTCTGACTAATTAAAGTTTTTTGCAATAAACTATAAGTATTAGCTTGAGTTTCAAAAATAGAGATTTTAGTTTCATCATCTAATAAATCATTTCGGATACTATCAAAAACATTTATCGCTCTAGATAAAGCAGTTGTGGCTTCAGGTAGGCGGTTAGCAAGAAAGCCAGTTATTCCTATTTGTTTAAAGATAGTTGCCTCTATTGTTTGTTCACCATTGTGGTTAGCAAATTCTCCAGCTTGTTGATAATATTTGAAAGCTAAATCATATTTATTCTGCAAGTCGTAGAACTGTCCAACAGTAAAAAAAATGTATGGCTTAAAGTAAAGACTTTCAACTGTCTTACTGACTTTTATAGCTTTTTGCAAATATTCCTCAGCCTGTTTATACTCTCCTAGTTTGGTGTAAGCAGCACCAACTCCAGCCAAATGAAAAGCGATAAAATCTGGACTATTCATCGCTTGAGACTGCTGCAAATTTGCCAAAGCTTCTTGCAAATCTTTTTTGGCTTTTTCTATATCTACTGGAGATTTAGCTACTTTCTTAAAAATTGTTCCTTTGTTTGATAAACTCTTAGGTAATGGAGAAGTTATATTAATAGCTCGACTGTTTTTACAAGCTCCTCTAGCTAGTTCAACTTGCCCAATTTTTTTATATACAAAACACAAGCGCAAATAAGTGAATTTCATCCCTAAATTAATTTGGGAAATTTGCACCTGTTTAAGAGGGGTAGTAATTTTCTCGGATTGTTGGCTGCTTAATTTCAAAATTTCTAATGCTGATAAATATGAAGTGATCGCTTTCTGGTAAATACTAGTATCAGTATGAATATTGCCAATCTTGATTAACAGCCATGCTTGTTGTATATCCTGTTCGAGCTTACTTAAAGGAGAGGTTGAAACTTCTGTTTTAATGATTTCTAGGGCTTTCTCATAGGCGTTCAATCCCTCTTTTCTATTACCCCATCTATGGTAAACGTCACCTAGTTTACTGTGGGTGAATCGCGCTTGAGAGCGAAAGTTTTTATCTGTGGAAAAAATATTTAATGCCTGCTGTAAAGTCTCTACAGATTTGGTATACTGATTATTGGTATAGTATACATCTGCTATGCCCAAGAGAGCTTTTCCTTGTCTGGGGCGATCGCCCATTTCTTGAGCAATTTTTAAACCCTTTTGATAATACTCAATAGACTTATTTAATAATTCCTCTCCTTCTGGATTACCTTCCAACTTTTTATTTGCGCCAAAGGAGTAATGAAAATTACCTAGCACAATAAGCAGGGTAGTTTTTAGTCGATTTTGGCGTAGTTTATCTTCAGCGTTACCACTAGCTTTTTCTAGTACAATTAAAGATTGTTTAATCAAATCAAGACCTTTTGAGGTATCGGTAACCATGTAGATTACTCCCAAACTTTTGAGTGCGATTGCCTCTGTTTCATAGTTCTGGTTTTTTCGTGCTACTGCTAAGGCTTGTTCGCAATATTCAATTGCTTGCGGAGAATTACCTAAATGAAATTGCATTAGCCCTAAATTATTTAAAGCTTTCGCCTCCACACTATTATCAATCTTTCGACTAATATCTAAAGCTTTTTGATAGTAAGTAATTGCTTGATTATATTGCTCAAAATCATTAGCGTAAATACTACCAATATATAGATTTGTCTTACTTTCTCCCCGTTTATCGTCAACTATCTGATATATAGATACAGCTTTCTGAAAAGCTTGTAAAGCAGCTTGGGGTTGATTATTTTCACTAAGTTCATCACCTTGTTTAAATAGCTTATCTGCTTCAGCTTTTTGGTTATTTGGCTTCTGTGTTAATACTTGTGACATCCCCACTTGCTTAAACTCAAATACCGCTAAAGGAACTGTTAAGTAAAATATCAATGATAGAATAGTGAAACTGTGCCAACGGTAGATCATCAGTCCTCTCCTTTACTATTGCTACAACACACCTGTGAGGGTAAAACCAGCCCAAACTCTAGGATTTGGCTATTTTTTCTTAGTTTTTAGCATCGCATGACGCAAGGCTGCTGCTTTATCTGGGTTTTTACTGAACCTTTAATAAAACTCTGTCA
Source organism: Dendronalium sp. ChiSLP03b (assembly GCF_034531165.2). Taxonomy (NCBI): domain Bacteria; kingdom Bacillati; phylum Cyanobacteriota; class Cyanophyceae; order Nostocales; family Nostocaceae; genus Dendronalium; species Dendronalium sp. ChiSLP03b. The sequence goes on from NZ_JAVRBR020000034.1 coordinate 10,866, forward strand.
TTAAAAATGCAGTCTCCTGATCCGATACAGTCCATAAAGAATCAATTACACTAGAAACCCCAGAGACGAAGAAAGAACGAGATAAACCAATTACACCATCGGTAGTGATTTACCTAATGCTGTATCACTTGCACTCAGCACTAGCAAGTCTGCTTTCAGGTTCAACTTTAGAATTTCTTCAGATGTCAGCCAACCATCGTCTTCTGGTGACGGCGCAAGTGCAAGTCCGTAAGGTGTTCCTAATGAGTCAGGACATGTTGCTAGGTGAATAATTTTGGCTTGGGGCATTTTTTGAACAACTGTGGTTTCGGTGGCTGCATCACCTGTGAATACTTGGGTATGAAAAATCGCTGCTATTTGTTTGGCTTCTTTTTCTGCACCTGGTAGTTGCGATAGTTTATGTGATGTCTTTCCAGGCTTAAGGGCTACACATAGCGATCACATTATAATAAATACCTAAATCTGCATAGCTACAACAGTATCAACACATTCGCCAACACTGCAATCTGTCGCGCCAGCAGTTGCTTCGCCTCACTCACAGAACCATGCCGTAGTTCATGAAGTGCTTGATGCAATCCAGTGTGAGCATTTGCTGCACCGTTGATTGCTGTCTGTAAAGCTTGTGGGTCTATCATCCTGCAAGCTCTTTTTGTGCAATTATTCTAAATAGCTGTGTGGAGGAGCAGTCAGCTACAAGATACCGCAACTCCAATATTTATATATTCCTTCTTGTAAAGAAAATAACACTAACCCTGTTGAAGTGATTTAGTCAGTTTTTATTTAACTGTTACTCAACACCTGCAATACCTCCCTCACTGCCGCTTTCTCCCGCTCCATCTCCTGAATCTGGTTCAGCAGACGCTTGGGGATGTACTTTGATGACTTTATCAGGCGATCGCCCTTGCTCCAAAACTCGTAGTGGTAGTATGCCTGCGGGTAATCCCTACCGTTTCTAGCGATAATCCGAAGCGTGAATACTGCCGCTCCCCTCTCCCCTGTACCGTCGCGTTTTACTATAATTTCTACCAGTGATAATAAGCTTAAGGGTAGTTGGGATTGTCGAGTGTGTAAAAACTAGCGCAAAATTTAGTTTAGTCTCTGTCACTAGCTTCTTAGGAAGGATAGTTTGTGTTTCAGCAATACCGTTATATCAGTGCGCGAACCCTTTTAGGAATGCCGAAACTAGCTCGTTGTCAGTCATTACCCCAAAATACCTGGACACCTGCGGAAAACCTTTGGCACTTAGTGTTTATATCTCATCGTTGGGGAAGTCAAAACGATCCCGACCCGTCTGGTTTACAACTCGCTGCTTTGAAGCTAATGGTGCAGCGTATTGCAGATATTGCTGAGACTATTTCCGATGAACGAGTTGGAGTTGAGGCTGCACAAGACAGAGTAGCTCGTATTCCCTCACTAAGGCGGCAGGGAACTTTGCAAGCAGCTCATCTTGTTTTTCGTAGTCTATGCATGGCTGAGTCCATGCTGGATGCACAAGTGATCTGGAACGATGGACGTGGAATCTTGGATATAATAGGGTTCTGGTATGACTATTCCTGCTTACCTCAAGATCCGAAAACGCCCTCTGAGGCTCGTGAGTTTGCTCAAACTTTGCAAGGCATCGGAGATATGATTTTGTCATCGCGTGTTAGCACACTGATTCTGCGAAAGGAAGGAGATGGTTATCTGAGCCGTGGCTGGTGTTTTGCAGAATCGATGATTGCCCAGTCTAAGAATGATACTAATATGCCTCTGGTACTGCGTACTGATCAGTGTTCTGAACCTTTTTCCGTGTTTGACGAAACAGCAAAAGCCTCGATGATGCACTGGGAAGATCCTTCTGGTGCGATGAGTGCTTGGGAAGCGCTATCTGTTGCGATTCAACCAACAGCCCTACCGATGCTGCTGAAGTCTGAACGCTTGACATCAGAGTTTGCCTTGGCGCAAGCTGATACGACAACCATTGGCTTCCGGTTGCTAGCACATATCCACCCCTGGTTGACAGTGCTTCAAGAGGGTGAACATTTGGATTTGTCTGTTCATCTTGCAACCTTATTACAGAGCCAGGAGTTGGGATGTAGAGATGATAAAGACTACATTCTGGTATCCCTACTGTTGCTGAAGTCCCTCATCGGTGAGCGTACAGTTGGTGATATTGCCATTTGGAGTGAGGCGCTTGTTCGGTTTACTGAGGGACTGCCGTTGTGTCTGACGCGACGATATGGCATGGTGGAATGGCAGTAGAGAAATGGAGATTCCGCAAAAATCTCAAAATTTATGAGTTTTTAATTACTTGGTATAGATTAAAATAAAGCTTAACTTTCTACTACAACATAGAAATTAGTAAAGGGCAATGACCTACTAGTGTTTTATTAGCTACAATTATCTATTATAGAATGAGGTATCTTGCAATGATTACAGTGAGTACCAATGTCAAGTAAAATGGATAAATGGAAAAAGATAAACTAGAAGCAAATAATAGATTAATAACATTCATGCCTTTAGGCGGCTTCAAAGCAAAGAGTTTATCGATTGTAACTTCACCAGAAGAGTGCAACTCTTGTACAAAATCATTATAAATCTGACGAAAACTTCGTTCTTGACTTAAATAGTAAGAATCTAGGAGAAAGAAAAGTACTATTGGTATAAGAGATATCCAAGCATAATTAGGCTTGTTCTTATCTGCAATCACTACAAGAATTGCTGATACTAAAGAGATACACCAAGTTTTACAGTTAGCACTGTTAGATGCCATCCGCGCAATAACCCCCTGCAAAATATTCAGATAACTTTGCACAGCGTCGGACTCAAACGTTACCTTGGGTGGTTGTGACTGCGGACTAGAGTTACTCACTAGCTTTTTTTAACGACTGCTATATTGTTCAAAGCATTGACTAACTTTATTGTAACTGTGGCCATCTATTCAGTTACAAGCATTATGACTGATTTCGTCAAAAGTCCACATTCACGGTCAGGAAAATACCATATCTAGCTGATCGCATCTACTACTTTTTGGAGCGTTCCCTCATCCACGACCCAAAAATCACGGTAATGACCAGTAAGCTTTAGTCTTCTTTTCTCATCTGCTACTACATAGCGTTTTATTACTGGGATCATGGTCATATTTGCGAACTCAGAAGTTATTTCACTTTCGGGAAAGGTCAACGCTATGCCAGAAAGTTGGGAACGTCCTGTTTGTGAACGAGCTTGGTTCTCTGCAATAAAGCAAGACATTTCATGCTGATACCATTTCACGAAAAATTTGATACAGATATAAACCTTGAAAGCTTTGCTGCATCTAAGTTTTTTAATTGCGAATTGCGAATTGCGAATTGTGAATTGGTATGACAATAGAGCGAAGCAAACCAAGCCTTAGTTGCTACAAAAATCATAGTATGGGCTACTGAGATTGCATACCTATAGTATTCTTCCCAAGCTTTATTAAGCGAAGCAAGACCACCAGCTGTAGCGCGTATCTCTTTCATAATATACTCAGTACCTGGAACATGATCCAGGGCAAAAGTATCCAAGTAAACATTATTATTCTGTGTGTAGCCTTTGCGTTGCATAATCTCACGTTGCAACCACTGAGCAAACATAGCTCCTCCGTCAATCGACCCAAAGCTTAGGATGACATCTGTTGTAGCATCGTTATTTCCAATTGGTTGGATCTTGCCTTCTTCGTCCATAAAATTTATTTTTAAATATTACATTTTATAATAGTAATTTTTCAAACTTCACTTAATTAATAAATAGCTGAAATGTTAAAAATATATTAAATTTTAGTTTTTTTATATTCAATGCATACATCCAATTTTATATGTGCTAGAACTAAAGAACTTTAAGATAAAAACTTAATAGTTTTTATTTAAATATAGGAGATATTATGGTGCGTCGTGTATTCTTTAGTTTTCATTATCAACGAGATATTCTAAAAATTGGTCAAATTAGGAATGTTTGGCTTACTCAATCTCTCAGTCATCAAGCGCAACCTTTTTTAGATAAAGCTGAATGGGAATCTATTAAACGTCGCGGTGCTAAAGCAATTCAGAATTGGATAGATTCTCAAATGATAGGGACATCTGTTACAGTGGTTTTGATTGGTGCAGAAACTTATCAAAGACCTTGGGTTGAATATGAAATCAAGCAAAGCCATGAATTAGGGAAAGGTATGCTGGGGATTGATATGTATGGCATGAAAGATTTGAATGGCAATTATGACTCTCAAGGTATTAATCCTTTTAGTCAATTTACTTTTACAGATTCACGCTCAAATATCATAACTTATCCTGTATATAGCTGGGTTTATAATAACGGTCAAAACAATATTGGCAGCTGGATTGAACAAGCAGCTAAAGCAGCAGGAAGGTAATTTAGAAAACACCAAGGCGATCGCTTCCTGCACTTAAAGCGTTCTTATCTTCTCTTGGCTGATATTTGCCTAATATTCACTCTTAGCTCTGAGATCAGGATCGTTATTATCTAGCTTTTAGCATAGTTCCTCAAAATCTAAGTATTTGTTTTAATCTTCTTAAAATTAGCAAAGGCATTACCCGGATTTCTCACCACATCTAAAAAAGCCTGCGTTCGCCCTGGGGGAGCAGAGGAGAAAGAAATTAAGTCTTTTTCCCCTCTGCCCCTCTGCCCCTTCTTCGCTTAAATCTTGTGAGAAATGCGGAATTAGCTATCATAACCTTATTAAATTTACCTTAAGGAAAACCTGTGCTTAAATATACGCTCGAAATGGTCTTTAATGAAGCTGCCTATCCAGAAGTAACCTTTGTCCCCCCCAAAAACTATCCTCATATCAAGTCTGCATTTCGTGCTAAGGGAAAGCACATAACTATATCTGGCCCATCTGGTTCAGGAAAATCTACTTTAGTACAGCGTTTGCTACAGGATTTTCAAATTCCTATATCTAATACTTTGCCAATTAACGGTCGCTCTTATCCTCAGATCGAATCTTTTCTTTATATATTAGGTATAGAATTGGGAACAGAACCTGTTTTCTCAGTTATTACTTCGTACTTAAAGCTGGTAGATTTCATTATTATTGATGATTTTCACCATTTATCCTCTGGAGCTAGAAGCGAACTAGCTCAAAACCTCAAACTGTGGCATGAAAATCAAGTCCGATTTATAATTATAGGTATTGCAAGTTCTGCCGCAGACTTAGTAGGAATAGATGCAGAACTTGGCATTAGAAATGATCCATTTGAATTAAAAACCCAAGATGAAAAGTTTGTTCGTGACTTAATTTCACTTGGAGAACAAGCGCTTAATATCAGTTTTAGCGAAAATCTTAAAGCAGAAATCGTCTTAGCATCAAACGGTGTACCCTCGGTAGTTCAGACTATATGTCGCACTATCTGTGTGAATACTGGGATTGAGATGACTATCGAACATAATACATTACAGGTAGACTTGAAGCTTAAACATCTAAAAGAAGAAATTCTTCGCGTTTTTACAGCTAAGTATTTTAATAAAGTTGTTGGTTTAGCTAAGGGAAAACAACAAGCTCGCTCAGTTCATAATACATATTTTGACATTATTGCAGCTATTGCCGCAGATGAGCGGTCAGAAATTCCTACTGAGTTTTTATATGCAAAAATTGTTGGAATTATCAGTGATACAAAGCAACGTTCACGCAAAGATACATCTTTTTATAACTGTTTAAATAACTTAAATGATGTAATAGAAGAAAAAGGAATGAATGATATACTACTCTACAGTAAAGGAGCTAAATATATAGCAATTGAAGATCCTTCTTTTCGCTTTTATTTAAATCTTATTGATATGGATGCTGTTAAAAGCAAAGTACATATTCGTTATGAAAATTATCCTTATGATGTTGCTGTTTCTTTTGCAGGTGATATTCGCTTAACTGTTTATGAATTTATTCAAACTGCGAAGAAGAAAGGACTTACTATTTTTTACGACTTTGACGAACAAGCACAACTCTGGGGACAAGATTTGAGAAAGAAGCTTGCAGAGGTATATAGTAATGAAGCTTTGTATATGATAGTCTTTCTCTCAGAGTCATATCCTGAAAGGGATTGGACAAATTTTGAATTAGCTATTGGTAGGAATACATCCGAAAAAAGAACCTCCGAATACCTGCTTCCTATTCGTGTAGATGATGTGAATGTTGTTGGTATTAGTGAGACTGTTTGTTGTCTTGATATTCGTCAATTAAGTATTGAGGAAATTGTTGATATTCTAGCACACAAAATTGAACAGTCTATGAACGGAGAAGTAGCGATCTAAATAGAATTAAACTATAAGTGCTATACATAAAAAGTATTATCTTCCCTAATTAATATCTTAAATTTGGATTTGATACTGCAATACAATAGATTTATACAGATTTTATTATTTACAATGCTTACCTTACTGGTTACTATCCTCACTAATTAACGATAGCCTTGATTAATGCCTTAACGAACTTATAAGTCTTTCAGCTTGCAAGTCCAACTTCTCCTTACTTACCTTGTCCAAAATCTTCTCTAAGTCACAAAGTGCTTGGTGCACTTCAGTGTGAACATTAGTCGTTTAGGGAACTATCTTTTCGGTATTCAGACTCTAAAACATTTAACAATTTCTCCTCCACAGCAGTCAGATAAGGACGGTTTAGCTTTCCCAACGACTGCAACAGATTTCTGACCGTCTCCTCCAGAGAATCAGAATATATTCGCGCAAGGCGATCGCACAAAGATTGCATTTGCTCACATTCCTGGGGCAGATATTCGTAAGATTTTAAGTGCTGCACCCCAACCGTTAGTTCACCATCCCAGGTTCTTACAGTGCAACTAAAATCATTCACTTGAGTGACAATCGCCCAACAGCCGCCCCTACCTCTAAGTTCTGGATTCTCCTTAGCTAAGATTTGGCACACCTCCCCAATTTGGTAGGTGTTGGGTACTTGGGTGCGTTCTATTATTCGTTGCACAATATCTTTGACGATGCGACCGGATGGGACTTTACCACCTGCTTTTTCTACCGCAGCCTGCCAAACCTGCTGCTGTTGTTCGGTTTCTAGCTTTGTCAATGGTCTGACCTGTCCCTCTGCTGTCGGTAAAATGTCCACAAATTGTGGACATTTGTGCAGATTGTCCACAACAATAGCTGCATCAATTAATTGGTAAGAACGAGAGCGATTGTAACCGAATCTGTCTTTGCAATACTCCTCAAAAGTGGAATGAGTAGAACGGTACAGTCTGCGATCGCGTAATTCGGACAGTGCCTTGCCTGCCTCGAAAAATGCCCTTTCTACCTTGCGTTCGAGATGCAAGCGATCGCTCTGCTCTTGCTCGGTTAATTCAGGAACTTCAATGGCAGAAACGTCGATGATTACTACATCCTGATTGTTCTGGGAAGAGATATCTTGCTTTGTTTTGCTAACTGGTAGTTCTGAGCCAGCAGAGACAGTGGAAGTAGGTTTGTTGCGTTTAGAGGATGGCTTTTGCATGACTTCCTACTTCTCACTATTTTTAGATTTACACCAAGTCAACCCCTAACACTGAATCAGTTTACGAAGCGTTTTCAAGGTTAGGGATAGCTTTTTATTGAAAATTAGAAACTGATGTGTCTGCTGCATAGAGTAGTTATGGCTAATTATGAATGCTAAATAGTTAGAGTCTCATCAGCTATGGGAAGCATCAAATTTCCTTTTGCTTTCCTTTGCAGCCTCAATAACTTCTTCAAGAGTGCATTGATAAACTTCCAAAAATTTGGGGATCTCTTCAATTGGTAGCCTGGGGGTGTGCCGCCCAATATCCCAGTTACGGACAGTTGACTCAGCAATCCCTAACCTTGATGCTACATCTACTGTTCTTAACCCTGCTCTTTCTCTTAACCCCTTCATATCCATAACAAATAGTACTACCAATAGAATATCAGCTAGTTAACGCAGTTGACAAGCGCAGTTAACTAGCGGATAATAAATACATGAGAGAAGCGCCCCTGACTGCGAATCTGAAGCGCTTCTTTTGCCCTAAATTAAAAGGCTTACCAATCATGACATATCCAACTTATACTCATCAACAGCTGCGCTTCAAATCCCTAGCCCAGCTAAAGCACATCCACAGCGAAATCGGCTGCACAGCGTATGTAATGGACAAACGCTCTCTAGATGCCTGGATGAGTGCCATCGCCCGATACCAGTCCGCCCAACTCCAGAAGAAAGCAGAGGTGCAGGGGGCAGGGTGCAAGGGGGAAATGGAAGTACTCTCTCCCCTGTCCCTCCGCACCTCTGCTCCTCTATTTCTTCCTTCCCCTCATCTCCCTGCTCCCTGCTCCTTGTCCTCTTCCTTCCGTCCTGCCTCCGACGAACAAGCGATCGCTCAAGGCGAACTCAATCAGTACATCGCCATACAAGCCCCTAACTGTCTAATTGGTATTCAGAGCTTGAAGCTCAAGTACAGAGAGACGTTCTTGATGTTGATTGACTAAACCTAGTATTGTACTAGTGGGATGACGATGAAGGCGATGTTTTTGTTGACGAGGAGCTTCAGTAAAAGCTAACCTGCGCCGTTGAGAGTTGTATTCCACTACAGAGACTTCTCGAATTTGTGCAAGTAAGTGTTCTTGACTTTCGCCCCAGAAAAGAACTCGAGATTGCCCAAAATCGCGCAATTCAACAGTGGACTTGCGCCCACTAATTCGCCGTTGATGGCGACGTAAATGGCTAAACATAACTTCCATTTTGAGATTATCTGGCGGCAAACCAGGGATATCATAACAGTGCAATAAGTCAGTCCCGTACTTATCCCATAAACGTTGTAACTTTTTCTTCAAGGCGAACTGTGCCGGATTTTGTTGAGGGTCAGGCACAAACTGCTCTAATAATTCTTCCATCTCGCATCGAACTTGAAGGCTGGTTAAAGATGAGTTACTAGTATTTGTAATATCAGTCAGATCATCTATGCTACGTTTGGAGTGTTCTGGGTAGCGCAAGCAATCGGCAATTCGTCGCAGCCACTTGTACGCCTCTGACAAGTCTGACGCTATAGAACGATTATTGCTTAAGGCGTGGTCAATCCATACTGACAACACAGACAAATAATCTGTGTCAATTTCCCGGCATGGTAAACTACGTAATACTTCCCCAATCGCTTCTAGTTGTTTATAGCCACTCCATCCGCCCCACCGAAAAGGTTTGCGACTTGTGCGATTGACACAATCTCGAATCGCAGCACGGATTTGGGCTTCAATTGCTATCAACTCTGCGTCTCGTGATGAATAGGGGATTCCTGAAAAAAGGGGAGACTGTCTGGCTGCTCTTTGGAGCCGGGGTCTTGGGGTCTTTCCGAGTCATCAGGTATCTTTGGTAGTCCATCTAAATCTGCTCTTAATTGTTGTTTGAGCTTTGTATCTAATGGCAGCACAGATTCACTCAAATTACTGAGAAAATGTGCTTGACAACGTTGATGTGCTGCATCTGGCCAACTCGAATTCATGGCAGTAATAATCGCTGATTCTCCATCTGATAGGGTTGCCAGCACTTTATACGGTAACTCTTTATATGGTTGCAGCCACTCAATTAATCGTTGTGTCTGTGCCTGTGGTCACTGAATTCCACTGATTGGTGTACCGCTTAATACCTCGTACAGCACATACAGTAAGGTTCCATGACCTTCGGGTTGTAAAGCATCAATTGCCCAAATTAAGCCACCATGTTCAAGGGCTGTGGCAGTTAATTTCTTCTGGGTATGTGCAATCGTTCCACCCAACAGTGCCAGAAATTGTCGGTATAGCTTACCTACATTTCGCTCATTAATTTCAACACCAAGTTGATTTAATTTTCGTTGAATTTCCACTAACTGTTGATGCTCATGCTCATGTTGCCAGCCTATAAATGCCAGGACATCTAGCCCGTAGGTACTGTAAGGCAGGCTGTATTTTAGCACGCCAGTCGCATAGTAATGTTTGCCAAAATGTGTACAACTGGAATTGGTACATTCTTTACTCTTGCCTGCCACAAACACTGCACCATCCATTGTTTGAACGGTTTTACGCATATGCCTTGGTCTGCGTGGTACTAACTCTGTCCCACAATGCACACATTCAATTAACGAACATTCTAAAATTATTCGTTTGGCATTACTGAACTTTCTTTGTGGGCGATGGCGAGGCAATTTGACTATCACTAATTTGTTACTGCTAGTAGGTGCAATATCAGCTTATCTGCTTTGTATACCAGTTAGACAGCTAGGGCTTTGGAGCAAATTTATCCCCAGATCATGACCAAAATCCAATTTGAACTCTCTGCCAAGCCATCAAAAGCTGAAAAGGAAGCCAAAGGACAATCCGGATTTGTTCCGGTGGCTGCTAGATGGGTGATAGAGAGATCCAATGCTTGGGTAGAGCGATGTAAAAGTTTAGTCAAAAACTTTGACCGCACACTCGCTCGTGCCAATGCCAAGCTCAAACTTTGTTTTATCCGATTGATGCTCAAACGATTAGCTGCTAGCTAGCAAAAAGATCTCAAATGGGTTCTATATAATTTAGACAGCGTTAGCTTAGTGTGAATGGTATATTAAAATTTTTAATTGCTTATGCGTCCTCGCCAAGAAATTACGGAGATGTTCTCTACCTTCGTTCAGTTGGAAAGCGACAAATTCAGCAAATGGTTGATTGATGTCAAATTGCGTCGAAATATTCAAAATTGTATAAAATCTTCACCAGAGTTCTCTAACTCAGAAAATTTTTGGGCGGTATATTGGTACAAGCACTGGTTAGAGCAATCCGATGACCTTGCTAGAATGCATCTGTCTGCTTATTTACAAGAACCAATCTACTGGACTGCAAAAAAAACAATTGCCAAATTTGCAAATAATCAGTATAGTCTAGCGGATTACTTTCAAATAGCAAACTCTGAAATTGAAACAATTCTTAAACATTTTAATCCAGAAAAATGCTCTAGCTTAAAAGCTTATGCAACTATGGCAATTCCAAGTCGGCTAAAAGATGTTTTACGCCAACGTAAAGAAGCTGACATTTGCACAAATTGGGCATTGTTACGCAAAGTGAGCAAAAAGCAGTTCTTAGAAGCTCTGGATAAAGCAGGATTATCATCTACTGTAATTGCTCAATATCGGCTAGCTTGGACTTGTTTTAAAGAATTGTATGTGCAAAACCAACCAGGAGGTACAAAGGCACTACCGTCACCAGAACGCCAACTTTGGGAAGCTGTTGTCAACCTCTACAACCGAGAACGCCAAAGTCAGTTAACTCAACCTAGTCCACAATGCACGAGAGAGAAAATTGAACAGTGGTTAACTCAGGCAGCTATCTACGTGCGTGCTTATCTGTATCCACCTGTTAGTTCTCTAAATTTAGTTATATCCGAAGATAATGCCACAACAACTCTTGATTTGCCAGATCTATCCTCGGACTCATTAATTGCTGAGATGATAGCCGAAGAGGATGCTCAAGACCAACAAAATCAACAGTCTCAGATTCAAGCTGTGTTGTTAAAAGCGTTACAAAAACTTGAAGTGAAAACCCAAGAAATACTTAAACTTTACTACCAACAGGGACTGACTCAGCCAGAAATTGTACAACGCTTACAAATAAGTCAGCCTACTGTTTCTCGCAGGCTGATCAAAGCTAGAGAAACTTTACTGGCTACATTGCTCGAATGGAGTCAAGAGGCCTTTAATATTTCTGTGACTTCCAACCTAGTTAAAGATATGAGTGCTGCTCTGGAAGAATGGTTAGAAATTCAGTATGGCAAATCTATCTGAGATTACAAAAGAGGTAGTGAAAATGAGTTCTGCTTTTACAGATCCAAAAGAGCTGTTGTTAGAAATATCACCATCACTACAACAAAGTTCTTGGCAAGGAAGTCAAGTTTACGCTACGCCTAGCAGTCGCTGGCGTGCTTACATGAATCAAATTTGCCTTGATGCGTTTTTGAATTGGGTAAAAGCTGAATATGTTCCTCAAGCAAGTATCTGGTACAGTTCCCCTGATATTCCTGCTTTTTGGGAATTTGTCAATGGCACAGCAATTTTGTTAAAGGACAAGCGAGTCGTTTTAATTCCCAGCGAGGCAATTGATGATAGCGAGTTAGAAGTCCCCCAAGAATGGGTAGACATTCCCACTTGGGCAGCAGACTATTATTTAGCAGTAGAAGTCACACCAAATGGTGAATGGGTAAGAATTTGGGCTTACACAACCCATCAAGAGCTAAAATCTTTGGCTGATTATGATGCAGTGGATAGAACTTATTGTATAGATACGCGGCATTTAACTAGAGACCTTAACGCTTTTTGGATGACCTACCAATTTTGTGAAACAGAACAGATGAAAGCTGCGATCGCTCCACTACCAGAATTATCGACTGCTCAAGTAGAATACGTAAAGCAACTGTTAAGCAATTCTTCAGTGACATTTCCAAGACTGACAATACCATTTACAACTTGGGGAGCGTTACTAGAGAATGAACAGTGGCGGCAACACTTGTATCAACAGCGTCAGCAATCGCAATTTTCTCAAGTACAAGTGAATCTCAGTCGTTGGCTGGAGCAGATTTACGATGCTTCTTGGCAAGCTATAGAGACTTTTTTTGAGCCAAACTCTAGTAGCCTAGCTTTTAATTTCCGCAGTTCTTCTGAGTTAAATGCTGCTGCTATCAAACGCGCCAAGCTGATTGACTTGGGAATCGAAATAGAAGCTCAACAAGTTATTTTATTAGTTGCCTTAATACCAAAAACTAACCAACAAGTTAGTATTCGCGTGCAGCTACATCCAGCTTGTAATCAAGCTTACCTACCTGCTAATATCAAGCTAGTTTTACTTTCAGATCGAGGGGAGATAATTCAACAAGTACAAGCAAGAGTTCAAGATATCTATGTACAATTGAAACTCTTTGATGGAGAAGTGGGAGAATGTTTTAACATCCAGGTTGCTCTGAATAATTATCAAATAACAGAAAATTTCATGATTTAGTCATTAAAAGTTAGTAGCATGAAATTGACGTTAATAGTCATTAGTTAATCATAAATGGCAGAGTTCGCTTGACTTATGAGTAAACTAGTTGTCTTCAGCTTTTTAGGAGGAGATTTAAATAAAGGACTTCCTGTTGTCACGGCTCAACTTTGGTATCATAACCAAATTGTACCTGTGAAATTAACAGGGAGTCTGCCAGCAGCACCAGAACTTAACGAACTCTACCGCAGATGGCAGTTACTCTACGCAGCAATCTATCAAAGTCTGGGCAGAAATCAACGTATAAAAGTGCATTCGCAAGATATAACCAATATTTCTATTAATGACTTCGATGAAGTATGTCAACAGTTACAAGCAAATATCAATGCTTGGCTGAAATTTGATTCATTTCAGAATATTGAACGGCAGTTGCGGACTCTACTCAGTCAAGATGATGAAATTAGAGTTCTCATTGAAACGAACATAGCTCTACTGCATCGGTTGCCTTGGCATTTGTGGCACTTTTTTGAGCATTACCCTAAAGCGGAATTAGCTTTGAGCAATCATGAGTATGTATCTCCACAAATATTAGGAAAATCTGCCACAGGTCAAATCAAAATTTTAGCTATTTTAGGCAATAGAGTTGGGATTGATATTGATAAAGATAGCTCTTTGCTACAAAGTTTAACAGATACTCAAACTACGTTTCTTGTCCAACCTACACGAAAAGAACTTGATGAGCAACTGTGGAATCAAAATTGGGATATTCTGTTTTTTGCCGGACATAGTGCTAGTATTGCAGATGGAGAAATAGGAAAAATTTACATTAACCAGACAGAGAGTTTAACTATTTCTCAATTTAAGAATGCACTTAAGACAGCAATTACACGCGGTTTAAAACTGGCAATTTTCAACTCCTGTGATGGCATTGGTTTAGCACGAAATTTAGCTGATTTAAACATTCCCCAAATGATTGTGATGCGGGAAGGGATACCAGATTTAGTTGCACAGGAGTTTTTGAAAAACTTTCTTATCGCTTTTGCAGGAAATAAGCCATTTTATCTGGCTGTGCGAGAAGCGCGAGAGAGACTTCAAGGATTGGAGAATGATTTTCCTTGTGCTAGTTGGTTGCCAGTGATTTGCCAAAATCCTACAACTGTTCCTACAACTTGGCAAGAACTGCGCGGTGGTTTGGGTGACACCGAGATTCGTAGCGAAGTTTCGACTCAGAGCACAATTTCGACTACAAAGACGAAAAGCACAATTGCAACTCGCAAGGGCAAACTTTGGACTGTACTGCTGAGTACTGCTATTGTGACTCTTTCAACGATAGGTTTGAGATACTTGGGGGTTTTTGAGAAAGCTGAACTGCAAACTTTTGACCAAATGCTAATCTTGCGACAAGAGGAAGATTTAGATCCAAGATTGCTCGTTGTTGAAGTTACTGAAAAAGATATTCAATCCCGACAAGAGATGACCACAGGAGTGAAATCTATTTCGGATAGTACGTTAGCTCAATTACTCAACAAATTACAAAAGCATCAACCGCGAGTTATTGGATTGGATATTTATAGAGATTTTGCTGACCCCCCAAATAAATCAAAGCCGATACAGCTTTCTACTGAACTGAGCAAAGAAAATGTTGTTGTTGTTTGCAAAAGCCGAGATAGCAAATATGACCTCCAAGGTGTTAAACCTCCTCTTGGAGTCCCTGTAGAACGTCAGGGTTTTACTGATGCGATCCAAGATCCAGATGGTATCGTGCGTCGCCAAATTATGATGATGGCACAAGAGCCTTCGTCTTCTTGTACAACGCCTTACTCACTTTCGTTGCAATTAGCTGCTCGTTATTTATCTTACGAAAATATTCAACCTAATTTAAATGAAGATTATGTACAATTTGGTTCTAAAGTATTTAAACGCTTAAAGCCTGGTCGTAGTGGTGGCTATCAACAAAAAGTTGATTTAGGTGGAATTCAAATACTTGTCAACTACCGTAATTCAGATTACCAAAGAGTTTCTGTGGCAGATGTATTGAGTGATAAAGTTAACTTTGATTTACTCAAAGATAGGGTAGTTCTCATCGGAGTGACAGCTAACACTATCAGCGATACTTGGTCAACTCCCTACTCTGCTGCACAGCAACCTTACCAGGAAATACCAGGCATATTCATACAAGCGCAAATGGTCAGCCAAATTCTAAGTGCAGTTTTAGACGAACGTCCAATTTTTGGGGTTTTGCCTTTCTGGGGCGATATTCTCTGGATATGGGGATGGTCGAGTATGTCTGGTTTGATTGTTTGGTGCGTGTGTGGTTCGTTACTCAAGAAGGGATGCACCGTGCTTGCGATCGCTATCATTTTATATGGAGCTTGTGCGATCGCCCTTTGGGCAGTTCCTTTTGGGAGCATCATCCTTTTAAAACAAGGGGTATGGTTACCATTTATTCCCTCAGCCTTTGCTGTGGTTGCAAGCGGTGTTGTTGTAGTGTTGATTCAACGCCGTCAGGAATTTTTCACGATTTCACAACCCTTAGTTGAATAAAGTTTTCCTTTATAACTGAAAAATAACGTCAATTTGGCGATTGACGATCTCAAAAGTCCGTCATTAATTTTGCTTTGCGGAGTACAAATTGCAGTACAGTTTCTTCTCGGGTAATAATATCAACTCTGCCATCCATACCCAATTGAATTTGACATTTCTTTGTACTGCGACCTAAAGCAAGTTTCTCTGGTTCAATTGTGACTTCGTAAAAAGCACCTACAGCAGTTGCTTTGGGGGTAGAGTTCGTATCAGCATCTGCATCGTTTTTTTGCGACCTAACAGCATCCGGGGAAATCGCTTTGACAACGCCATTGAGAGTACCGTAATCAGTATAAGGACAAGCACTAACTCGCATTTGCACCTTTTGACCGACTTTTATCTTACCTTTTTCCTCAGAACCAACAGCTGCTTTGATAACTAAAGGTGCATGACTAGGAACAATTTGGACAACTTCCTC
>NZ_JAVRBR020000035.1:0-7090 GCF_034531165.2 Dendronalium sp. ChiSLP03b
ACCAACACAAATACAGAAATTGTAGTGGCATGGCAAGGCTAAAATGTTGCATTAAAAATCTCTGAAAAATTGAAGTTTAGACACATAATCGAATTTTTCTATTGCACTACTTTAGCCTTGACACGCCAGTAGGGTGCGTTACGCTATTGCTAACGTACTCTATTAAGCTTTTGTCAAAGTAGGGTGTTTCATACAAACAGAGAAGAAATCCTATCGATTTCATTGGATAAAGCGCATTGTGCTTGAGGAATAGTTTGGAAACTAAAAAATCGAGCGATCGCATATAATGAAATATTTTTTATTTGTTAGTTCCTTGATTGTTACTATTCGGACAAAACTTCAGCGGAAATTACTGCTGATAATCTTAATTGACGGATTTCTTCACGCACACTCATGAGGATTTTGCCGAGATGGTTTTGACCAGTTTTACGAGCGCCACAGCCCCAGAAATAATCAGTTGGTGAGTTTTCCACTAGGAGATCGTCACCTGTGGCCAGGAGAATTTCTCTAATCTCGGCATGAGTGAGAAACTTTTTGAGTACTGCTTCTCGCATCACTTGAGTTTTGACTAACTCCCAATCTGAGCGCAGTTGGCGAGTGCTACATCGCCCCAAAGCAGCGGCTTCTTCTGGGGTTTCGGCAGTGTGTATTATAGGTATAATTACTGCATCAATACTGCCCACAAACTTTTGCGCTTGATAATAATGTTCCACTGTTGGCCAGTAACTACCTTGGATGTAGATTCCGTGGGGAGAAAAGTTAGAAAAACAACCATAAGGCTGCCAAACTTTATAAAAGTAAATGGTCATTTGAAAATTTCTCTTTTATATATCAATTTCTATAATGCCTGTAGATGCTGACAGGAAGTTGTCATCTTTAGATTGAAAGCTATAACTTACCTCGAGAGAGAAGATATTGCTGGGCAAAAAATTCTATTGTGTGAGAAAAATCTGTCTATGAGGTTGACAATGGAGGCAAAGAGTGGGTTTGTATATCGGCGGATGCCGTTAATTGCTGCTGGGATTTTCCTAGGTTTGGGTCTAGGAGGGTTTGTTGATGGCATCCTGCTGCATCAGATTTTGCAATGGCATCATATGTTGAGTAACACTAAACCTCTGACAACCCCCTCAAACATAGATTTGAACATGGTATGGGACGGCTTGTTTCATGCCTTGGACTGGATCTTAACAGTGATAGGTGTAGCATTGCTATGGCGAGCAGGCGGCCGTGATGATGTTCCTTGGTCATCACAGACTTTTGTTGGATCTTTGCTGATTGGTGCAGGGTTATTCAACTTGGTTGAAGGACTAATTGACCACCAAATTCTGGGTATTCATCATGTGAAATCAGGTCCAAATCAGTTAGCTTGGGATGTGGGATTTTTGATATTAGGTGGGCTGCTTGTTGTAGTCGGTTGGTTAGTGCTACAAAATAGCAAAGGTAGACAAGAGTTAGGAATTAGGAGTTAGTAGTTTTTTCCCTTTTCCCCTTGCTCCCCCTGCCTCGCCGAAGTTTGCTTGGAGGGAAACGACACCACTTGCTACCCTGCGGGTTCCGCTTTCGCGGTACAAGCCGGGGAACCCTTGACGCTCGAGGACTCGCTAACGCTGCGCTAACAGCAGTCGCTCATGGGGAAAACCCCCAAGATCGCGTTGCCGACGCTCCTACGTCGCTACCGCTACGCTAACACCAATGCAGTGGCTCCTCCTGGCAACTTCTCTTCCTGCTCCTCTTACCCCTCATGTCCACTATATGTCTACAGACACTTTTGAAAAAACCAACCTGGGTTGGCAGCTTTCTCAGTTACAACAACAAGTGGGAGAATGGTCAGAATACCAGTTTTACCGCTTTCAACAGAGTTTGCCAGAATGGGCACCTGTATCAATTAGTCCTTGGTTGATTAATTTGCTAAAATTTCTGTTTTGGCTGGTATTAGCTTTAGTTATAGCTTGGGTGGGTTGGCGTTTGTGGCGAGAATTTGGTCACTACGTATATTCTTGGTTGGCTGGCGGTAGGGATGCCTCTGGTTCTAAGGCAAAAGTCTACTCTACTGATTTATCTGTAGGACTTTGGTTGGAGCGATCGCAACAATTTTACCGTCAAGGTAACTACCGTGAGGCTTGTCGTTGCCTTTACATGGCAATATTACAGCACTTGCACGATACTAGCGTTGTCCCTCACAAACCCAGCCGCACAGATGGCGAATATCTGCAATTGCTCCGTTCAATCGTGACTCCGATGCAACCCTATGAAACTTTGATTACCACGCACGAGCAATTATGTTTTGGCAATACGGAGATTTTGTCAGAAAATTATCAACAGTGTCAGCAAGCATATCGGGAAATTGCTCAAGAATAAAGGCACAGGGGCGGAGGGGCAGAGGAGCAGAGGAGCAGGGGAGGTAAGAAGAGTAACAATTAATTATTGTACAGACGCGATTAATCGCGTCTCTCCTAACTCAGCACTCAGCACTCAGTATGAAACGCTCAAACCGCATTGTTTGGATAGGAGCGATCGCTTTAGGGGTGATAATCTTACTTACCTTGATAGCGGCTCCCAATAATAGCAAAATTAGTAATGGCTCCACTTATAATCGCGCTCCCAATGGTTATGGTGCTTGGTATGCTTTCATGCAACAGCAAGGAACTACTATCCAGCGCTGGCAAAAGCCTTTGAGCAATCTTAAGACAGAAAAAAGCCCAGTGACTTTTTTACAGGTATACAGCACTCTCAGGGAACCCGTGCTGGATTATGAAGAGCGAAAATGGGTAGAAAAAGGTAATACTTTGGTGATTTTGGGTGTAAATCAGCAGGTGACGGCAGCAGACTTTAGCACTATGCAAAAATCGCCCTTTGGTGATGTCAAAATTGAGACGCGAAGACGTTATGCGAAAGCCAAGCAGCAGCACGTTTCTTTAGGCGATCGCTTTGGTGCTGTGGTCTGGGAAGAAAAGTACAATAAAGGAAAAGCAATTTTTTCTACCACTCGCTATCTGGCTGCTAATGCCTACCAAGATAATTTAAGTAATTTCAAATACCTTGCCAATTTAGTCACTAATAAAAATAAGTCTGTATTCGTGGATGAGTATATTCACGGTTATAAAGATGCTGATATCAGACAAAGTCAAGGCCAAGGTGACTTACTCAGCTATTTTGCGAAAACTCCTGTATTACCCATACTGGTGCAAGTAGGTGTTTTGCTAGTAGTGCTAATTTGGGCGCAAAATCGCCGCTTTGGGAAACCAGTAGCTTTAGATACGCCAGTTGTAGATAATAGCCAAGCATATATTCAAGCTTTGGCAGGTGTGTTGCAAAAAGCCGAATCTAGCGACTTTGTTCTAGAGATGGTGGGTAAAGAAGAACAGTTACAACTGCAAAAAGCCTTGGGATTGGGACAAATACCACTAGAACGCCAAACTCTGCTGAACCGTTGGGTAGAGAAAACAGGCGCAAGTGCAGCAGAATTAGAAGCGGTATTAAAGTTACAATCTCGAAAACGCCGCATGAGCGAACGAGAGCTGTTAAGCTGGTTGGGGAAATGGCAAATTGTGCGCCGACAATTGTAATTTCACGCAAAGATGCCCAAAGTACAAAGTATCTTTTAGCGTCTTAGCGGTTGTGCGTGAGATGATAAATAACAAAATATGAGCGAAACCCATCCTGTCTTTCTTCACCTCGGTCAGAGACTCAACCAAATCATAGTAGGACAATCTAACCTGATACAACAGTTTTTGGTAGCGCTGTTAGCAGGTGGACATGTAATCTTGGAAGGAGTACCGGGAACTGGTAAAACACTTCTGGTAAAAGTTTTAGCGCAGTTAATCGAAGCAGACTTTCGCCGGATTCAACTAACGCCAGATGTTTTACCATCAGATATTACTGGTACGAATATTTTTGACTTGAATAGCCGCAGTTTCACTTTGAAAAAAGGGCCAGTATTCACTGAGGTGCTGTTGGCAGACGAAATTAACCGCACTCCCCCCAAGACACAAGCGGCGCTGTTAGAAGCGATGGAAGAGATGCAGGTAACTCTAGATGGTGAAAGTTTACCTTTGCCAGATTTATTTTGGGTGACAGCAACACAAAATCCTTTGGAATTTGAGGGTACTTATCCTCTACCAGAGGCGCAGCTGGACAGGTTTTTATTCAAGCTAGTAGTAGATTACCCCGATCGCGCTGCCGAAAAACAAATGTTACTCAATCGTCAGGCAGGATTTGCCGCTAGACGTATGGATATTAGCAATCTTAAACCAGTGGCAACGGTAGCTGAAATTTTACAGGCACGGCAAGCAGTCAAAGAAGTTAAGGTATCTGAAGCGATCGTTGATTATCTTTTAGCGTTGATCGGAACATCGCGTCAATCTCCTGATTTAACTTTAGGTGCATCGCCTCGCGCTGCTGGTGCTTGGTTGCAGACATCTCAAGCAGCAGCCTGGTTAGCTGGAAGGGATTTTGTTACCCCAGATGATATTAAAACTGTGGCATCACCGCTATTACGTCATCGCTTGATTCTGAAACCAGAAGCAATGCTGGATGGTTTACAAATGGATGCGGTAATTGCGTCAGTTATTAATCAAGTGCCAGTGCCAAGATGAGTAGGGATTGGGGACTGGGGACTGGGGACTGGGTATTGGGAACTAGGAACTAAGAAGATAATTTGTCAATTCTGCCTTCTGGCTCCTGCCTCCTGCTAAACATATGAATTAAACTTCGGCATTGTCAACTGAGAGTTTATTATTTATACTCGACTAATTTAAGCAAACAGGGTCAAATTCATGCAACACAAAGTTAATATTCTAGAACCTACAGATTTATGGTATTTACAAAATAATATCAACAAAGAGACTAATAAACTTTATCATCCAACAAAAGATATTCCTTTTGTGCAGCAAGTTGAAATTAAGCTAGAAAATTCTGGAGTTGTAATTCAAAAAGGTTCGTTGCACAATTGTGTTGGCAAATTAACTTATGATGTTTATAAAACTGATAATCGTTTGAAAGATATCTGGATATCTTTGAGTACAGAGGTAGATTTCAATGCCCCTGTTTATAGGGGAACTGGTACAGTTTATCTCGAACCGAGACACAAAGGAAACTTCTTATATTACACACCTATTGAACTGTTAGAACAGGAGCAATGGGAATTTGATGATGGTGTATTCCAGTTTTGTTCTGACAATGTAGTTTTAGGTACTAAACGATTAAAATTTAAACAAGCTGCTGGTTCCAATGATGGTAGGTGGAGAATTGCTCTATCAGCTTTAAGAGGACAAATAGCTCAAGTGGTAGTAGCTACAATTGCACCAACTAAAATTATTGAATTAAAGCAAGGTGAAATTTTGATTGCTGATTATGACATGGTGAAAGGATTTACAAAGGGTATTGAAGAAGATTACCGAAAATTAGGTTATTTTGGCAAAGGTGGTGGAGAAGGTTATGTTTGGTTTTATAGCGGTGAAGGTAAATTACTAGTATCTGAAAGTGAAGGTTTAAATCTCGGATAAAAACCGGATTGATTAACTCAAGAATAAATGTGGATAAATGGAGAGCGATCGCCTGTCTTTTATAGACTATAGTCACACGAAAGAATCGAGTTTGGCAATTAATCTATGGTTCCCGCCAGAAGAGTTTATTTATTATTAGGATTGGGAATAGCGATCGCACCCCTGTTATGTTTCTTTTTGAGCATTGCGGCAAGCATCGCTGTCATCTTGCTATTTGATGCCATTGTTCTGGGATTGATGATTGTCGATGCTTGGCGATCGCGTCCCCTGCGGGTGGAAATTCAGCGGGAATTACCGCCGCGCTTGTCCATTGGGCGGGATAATCCGGTTGTACTAACGGTAAAATCGCCAAAATCTAACGCTGTGATTCAAATCCGCGACTATTACCCAGTAGAGTTTGGCGTATCTGCAACCACACTCCGCACTAGTGTTGCCAGCAACAGCACTCAAGAATTGACGTACACTATCAACCCAACGCAACGAGGAGAATTTCCTTGGGGGAATATTCAGGTACGACAGTTGGGGCCTTGGGGATTAGCTTGGGATGATTGGCAGATTCCTTTAAGTCTGCGGGTAAAGGTTTATCCAGATTTATTAGGGTTGCGATCGCTTTCAATTAAACTGACACTGCAATCATCTGGATCGCTTCGCAAACGCCAAATGGGTATCGGTACTGAATTTGCAGAGTTGCGGAACTACCGCACTGGTGATGATTTGCGGTTTATTGATTGGAAAGCTACTGCCCGTCGAGTTGGCGCATACAGCAATACACCACCATTGGTAAGGGTTCTGGAACCAGAACAGGAACAAACGTTACTAATTTTGCTCGATCGCGGACGGTTGATGACTGCAAAGGTGCAAGGTTTGCAGCGATTTGACTGGGGTTTGAATGCAACTTTATCATTAGCGTTAGCGGGGTTACATCGGGGCGATCGCGTCGGTGTAGGCGTATTCGACCGCCAAATGCATACATGGATTTCGCCGGAACGGGGTCAATCTCACTTGAGTCAGTTAATCGATCGCTTGACTCCGATTCAACCAGTATTGCTAGAATCTGATTATTTGGGGGCTGTGACAAGTGTTGTGCAACGACAAACTCGGCGGGCGCTTGTGGTAGTGATTACAGATTTAGTTGATGTCACCGCCTCCACTGAACTGCTTGCGGCACTCTCCAAACTAGCACCACGCTATCTGCCGTTTTGCGTGACTCTTCGAGATCCTCAAGTCGATCGCTTGGCGCATACCTTCACCGAAAATGTTACAGAGACTTACGGACGTGCAGTCGCTTTAGATTTATTAGCACAGCGGCAAGTTGCTTTTGCCCAGTTGAAGCAAAAAGGTGTGTTAGTACTTGATGCGCCAGCTAATCAGATTACAGACCAATTAGTCGAGCGATATTTGCAACTGAAAGCGCGCAATCAATTATAAGGTGAAAATCAAGCATTACCAACACAAATACAGAAATTGTAGTGGCATGGCAAGGCTAAAATGTTGCATTAAAAATCTCTGAAAAATTGAAGTTTAGACACATAATCGAATTTTTCTATTGCACTACTTTAGCCTTGACACGCCAGTAGGGTGCGTTA
>NZ_JAVRBR020000036.1:0-63473 GCF_034531165.2 Dendronalium sp. ChiSLP03b
TAATCAAGCAATGAGTAATGACTATAAAACTAACGCTCTAATCATCATTTCTTCTACCCCTACACCCTTACACCCCCACACCCTTACACCCTAAAACCAGGGTTTTAGGAACAAAACGTAAAAAACCTACACCTGTCAGCCTACTTCCCCTGCCCCTCTGCTTTCCTACTCCCTCACTTCCCTAAATCCGCGAGTAACCGCCGAATCACCATTGCATCTTCAGCATCAGGAACTTTTGCTAGATAAGTTTGTAAGTCTTCAACAGCTTGCGGATAATGGCCAAGTTGATAATAAAGCAGACCGCGATCGCGCACTTCTAAGGACACGCCAGGAAACAGCAGCAAAATTCTTTCAACCGCTGCCAGAGTTTTTTCTAAATCTTGCTGTTTCAGGTAAATAAATTTTAAATTTGTCAGCATTCGTGCCAAAAATTGCCGTTTACTTACGGGTGCTAAATATTCTGGTTGTAAACTCACAGGTTGTTGAAACATTTGAGCAAGCCGTTCTTGGCAATCTTGGGCAAACATCACCTCACCGTGATTATATGCATCGACAAAAATCTCTACATCTGGAATATCCGGACGGATTAAGAAGTGTCCTGGCATTCCTATTCCCACCATAGGAAAATCGATTCTGTGGGCAACTTCTAGGTAAACCAACGCCAAGGTAATGGGAATCCCTAATCGGCGATCTATAACATCATTTAAAAAACTGTTGCGAGGGTCGTAGTAATCTGTTTTATTTCCAGCAAATCCCAAGTCATCGTAGAAATACTGGTTTAAACTTTGAATCAGCCGTAGAGGATACCTTGAGGAAGGTAAGCGTTCTTGAACTTCACCTGCCATTGTGTCAAAGGCATTGAGGTATTCCTCTGGCTCAAGGTATGGATATTCTTCCTGTGCAATATATAAAGCTGCCTTTGCTAAGTCGATATGCTCGTCAAGCTGATGAATCTCCTGATAAAAATATTGCCGTGCTGACGAGAATTTCATAAGCAATTGCTCAATAGAAATATAAAGATGAAGAGGATCAACTGACACATATTTTGTGTATCTATCTTTATTTTATAGTTATTAAGAGGATTTGCAAATTTAATTTTTGCAAAGGTTTCAGGATTTTTAAATCTACTAAAATATAGACTTATTGTAAAAGAAGTAAATAATTTTATCTCAAGATTAATTATATCTGCGATTGCAGTAGTAGGTTGAACTATAAATGTTATAAAAAAGCTTTGTTGACAATTTTATATTCGTATTTTTCAGGATTTAAAAGTATTTATAACAGCAACCGCATTTTGTAGAAAAGCGTTTCGTAACTATTTTAATAACTTTCCTATACCCACTTACAAGTCAGCCATTCACGAGAAAATCTTACAATCAATCATGAAAAAGGAATATCCCCTACTCCCCAGTGCCCATTTCCAAGTTAGGCTCCCACAGGCAATTGCCCACAACGAGGGCATGAAAATGTCTTTCTCTTACAACCCTACACCAATTTTCAAGACAGTGAATGGAGTGTCTTGCGATCGCCAAATATGGCATTCATTCCTGAGTAATTGATTCTTGGTGTAAATATACGTATAAACACTAGCCACATAACCAATTACCTAGTACTCTATATAAGTACAATAAAAAACGCGGTTAAAAATTCTGCTAATTCATTTACAAGGAAAATCGTCAGTATAATATGTATTATTTTTAACAAAAATTTATTTTCAGTATCTACTACAGGTTGAACTAAACCTGACGCACTTGAGGCGTGATGTGCAATTTCGCCGAAACGATTACCTTTATAAATTGGGATTATTTCCACTGTCAACATTCAGTTCTTGGGAGAAATTCAGTTACACGGCTATGTTTATCCAAAAATTAGGTTTAAAAATTGGTGTGGGATTGACTCTGGGTTTTTTACCCCTAACTCTGGCTACTAAACCAGCCGCAGCTGTGAATCTTGTTACCAATGGCAGTTTTGAAAGTCCAGATATACCTACAAAGAGTTATAGATTTTTGTCTTCCATCCCCGGATGGAGTTTGGTAACTGGCTCTAAGGGCCGTATTGAAGTACAAGATCGGGTAGCTGGAAGCCCATTTGATGGTTTCCAATTTGTAGAATTAGATAGCACAGCAGTTACTGGTATCTTTCAAGACTTGGCAACTACAGTTGGTCAAAAGTACGAATTAACATTTGCTTTTTCACCCCGTCCAACAGTAGCTCAGAATATCTTGAATATTAATTGGGGGGGAAACTTGGTTGATTCTTTCTCTGCCAGTGGAGTCGGATTCAGTAATACAAACTGGAATACTTATACTTATGAGCTAGTTGCAACAAGTGCAACAACTCGCCTGAGTTTCGACAACTTAAATGAGATATCCAATAGTTTTGGTACTTACATAGACTATGTTAGCGTCACTAGTGTAACTACTGTTCCCGAACCTGCTTCAATTATGGGAGTTCTGGCTTTAGGAACTGTTGGCGCTACTTCACTTTGCAAGCGCCAAAAACAGAAAGTATCAGCTAAGGCATAAATTCATAGCTAACCGACTTTGAACGCTGCTGTGTTTGCACTCGCCAAACACAGCAGTTTTGTATTTTAAGTGTTGTTTGGAGCATTGTTCTGACCTTAACTAAATAAACCAAGAGCGCGTGCAATCGAGAAATGCTCTAGTCTTCTGGCAATCTATTCTCTAAAAGCATAATATTTATTTATAGCCATATCCACGCATAAACACGTAGATAAATTTACCTTAAAGTAGCAGCTAATTTTTACAAAGTTTTATCAGGCGATTTATCGTAAACTTTGCCTACAACCTATATCGAATATCTAGTTTAGCTTTTAATTCATCGAATTTTAATTTAATTATTCTGTAAATATACGTATAAAGACTAGCAACAGAAGCAATTTCCTAGTAACTTATATAGATATTAAGAACGAGGAAACCCTGAGTCACAACCTCGCTGATACATAAAATACAACATAGAAGTTAAATGCTATAAGCATTTTCACTATATTTTTATCTGCGATATCTGCGATAGGCGAATTCATAGCCTGTTGCGATTGAGGCGTTGTGTGCGATCGCGCCTGAACTTTTGCACTCATCAATCGCGATCGCTTCCATCGTTAAATACACCTGCTTGGAGAAATGAGTTTTGTGACAACAGCAACTGTGGTTAAAAAGTTATCAATGGCGACTGTCGGGGCAATGTTTATTGCACTAGGAATACTAAACCCAGGACAGGCGAAGGCAGCTACCATCGGGTCGGATAGTTTTGGCTACAAAGCTACAGACGATATCCATTTCACCTTTGAAGATATTTCAACGACAGGGACATCAGTATTAGCTGGCACTGATGACACCTTGAGTTCAGCAAATATCGGTTTCGACTTCCACTTCTACGGCATCAACTATAACAACGTATCCTTCACCGCCAACGGACTTTTGACATTTGCAGGCACAAACGTTTTATTTACTAATAAAAACTTGACCACAACTGCCCCATTAGGTAACCATCCCAGTATCGCCGTTCTGTGGGACGACTGGAAGTTCTCTAGCTCAGGAAACAGTGCTGTCTATTATCAAACACTTGGCCAAACGGGTAATCGACGGTTCATCACCCAATGGAACGCTGCCTTAGGATACCCAACTTCACCCAGTCCTGTAACCTTCCAGTCAGTTCTTTTCGAGGGTAGCAATGATATTCTCTTATCTTATCTAGACGTAGATGCTGGAAATAACAAATCCTTTGGCGGCAATGCAACAGTAGGCATTCGTGACATCGATGGACAGCTGAATGGTCGCAATCTCCAGTGGTCATTCGATTCACCAGTTATCAAAGACAGTCAATCTATCCGCTTTTCCTATTATTCTCCAGTCATCAAAGACAGTCAGTCTAGCCGCGTACCCGAACCTGCTTCTCTGGTTGGCTTGCTGGCATTGGCTGCTTGCAGTACTAGTTCTTCACTCCTGAAACGCCAACACCAGATCAATACTTAATTCATCCCCAAAATCCTTGCTTTGACGATCGCTGTATCCACTGCTGTTATACACAGCAGTTTTTTATTGCTAGTTACCATCAAGCTGCTTTTTAAGGAATTACTAAGGGAGTTGTGTCCCCTTGCGGTGCTACAGTGAAAGATGACATTGCTTAATCTTATGTCTTCTACGACCCTATCTGAAATATAGCTTCAATCATTAGGCGCAGCATGGTCACAACCGCAGAAAAAACAAACATTGGTTACATTACCCAAATTATTGGTCCTGTTGTAGACGTTAAATTCCCTAGCGGAAAATTGCCGCAAATCTACAACGCTTTGACCATCAAAGGCACCAACGAAGCTGGACAAGAAATCAACCTTACCGTTGAAGTACAGCAATTGCTGGGCGACAATCAGGTGCGGGCTGTTGCTATGAGCACCACCGATGGCTTAGTGCGTGGTCTGGAAGTCGTTGATACTGGCGCTCCCATCAGCGTGCCAGTTGGTAAAGCCACCTTGGGTCGCATTTTCAACGTCCTTGGCGAACCCGTAGATAATCAGGGGCCTGTAAATGCTGAGGCAACCTTACCCATCCACCGCTCTGCTCCCAAATTCACTGAACTGGAAACTAAACCTTCCGTGTTCGAGACTGGGATTAAAGTTGTTGACCTTCTGACTCCCTATCGACGCGGCGGTAAGATTGGTCTGTTTGGCGGTGCTGGTGTCGGTAAGACCGTGATCATGATGGAGTTGATTAACAACATCGCCACCCAGCACGGTGGCGTGTCTGTTTTTGCTGGTGTGGGTGAGCGCACCCGTGAGGGAAATGACCTCTACAACGAAATGATTGAATCTGGGGTGATCAATAAAGACAACCTCAATGAGTCGAAGATTGCTCTAGTCTATGGTCAGATGAACGAGCCACCTGGAGCCAGAATGCGGGTTGGTCTGTCAGGGTTGACCGTAGCTGAGTACTTCCGGGATGTTAACAAGCAGGATGTGCTGCTGTTTATTGACAACATCTTCCGGTTCGTACAAGCAGGTTCGGAAGTATCAGCGCTACTGGGTCGGATGCCCTCAGCGGTAGGATACCAGCCCACTCTCGGAACCGACGTAGGTGAACTGCAAGAGCGAATTACCTCGACTACAGAGGGTTCGATTACCTCCATTCAGGCAGTATACGTACCCGCAGACGACCTCACCGACCCCGCACCTGCAACCACCTTTGCCCACTTGGACGGAACAACAGTGCTGTCTCGCGGTTTGGCAGCTAAGGGTATTTATCCAGCTGTGGATCCCCTTGGTTCGACTTCCACCATGCTACAGCCCAACATTGTGGGTGACGAACACTACAATACTGCGCGTGCCGTGCAGTCAACTCTGCAACGTTATAAAGAACTGCAAGACATTATTGCTATTCTCGGTCTGGATGAACTGTCTGAAGAAGACCGTCTGATCGTGGCGCGGGCGCGGAAGGTTGAGCGTTTCTTGTCTCAGCCGTTCTTCGTGGCAGAAGTGTTCACAGGCTCTCCTGGTAAGTATGTGAAGTTGGAAGACACCATCAAAGGGTTCCAGAAGATTCTGTCTGGTGAATTAGACGATCTACCAGAACAGGCCTTCTACTTGGTAGGCGATATTAACGAAGCGATCGCCAAAGCCCAAAAGCTCAAGGGTTAATTAGTTAGTAGTTAGTAGTCAGTAGTCAGTGGTTAAAAATACCTAACAACTGACAACTGGCAACTCACAACTCACAACTCACAACTCACAACTCACAAATGACATTAACCGTTCGTGTAATTTCCCCAGATAAAACAATTTGGGATGCCCCAGCTGATGAAGTAATTTTGCCCAGCACAACTGGTCAGCTAGGTATCCTGAGTGGACATGCGCCACTTTTGACTGCCTTAGATACAGGTGTTATGCGAGTACGCGCCAGTAAAAATCAGCCTTGGCAAGCGATCGCCCTTTTGGGTGGCTTTGCCGAAGTTG
This sequence comes from Dendronalium sp. ChiSLP03b, assembly GCF_034531165.2. Lineage (NCBI taxonomy): Bacteria > Bacillati > Cyanobacteriota > Cyanophyceae > Nostocales > Nostocaceae > Dendronalium > Dendronalium sp. ChiSLP03b. The sequence continues at coordinate 5,963 of NZ_JAVRBR020000036.1, forward strand.
AGGAAAATGAAGTGACAATTCTAGTGAATGGCGCTGAACGCGGCGATAAAATAAACCTTGAAGAAGCTCGTGCTGCCTACAGCCAAGCAGAAGCACGTCTGAATCAAGTGCCACAAGGCGATCGCCAAGCCCAAATCCAGGCAACTCAAGCCTTCAAACGCGCCCGCGCTCGCTTTCAAGCAGCTGGTGGTTTGGTCTAAAATCTTAATTACTTCTTACTTTTACTTTGTGGGGTGGGCTGTTTGTCCACCCCATAGTATTTACAGTAGTTTTCAACTGTCTGCCATTATAAAAATGAGGAATTTTCTGTATTCTGAACGCCAGTTGCTCTACTTGGGGAAACCCCTACGTACCCGTCACTGGCTCCTCCTAACTCCTGACCGCGATATAAATTTTGCGAACGAAATTACACCAAGTTTAAGAAATCTCGCATAGCCAAAGTGAAGTGTTAACTTAGGTAATTAGTTGCCCAGAAGGGCACAAATTATGAAAAATTTTCCATCTTCCATTGGTAAGCGTAAACAAAATAAATTAACTTGTTTCGCAACATCTTTAATAGCAACATTGGCGCTAGCTAGCACTGTTAATTCTGCCAATGCTACTACTTTAAAAACAACTATTGTAAAAGAAATTAGCTCGGTATCGGTGCAACTGAGCCAGACAAAACCCAGCACTACTCAGTTACCAAATAGCAGGATTCAATATCAAGCAATGCAACTGTCACCGTGGGGACTTGTCCCCATTGCGGTGGTTGGCGGTTTTGTCATATTCGTCCCCCTGTTCTTTGGTGGGTTGGTAGTTATCGGTGAGCGTGAAGTCGGCATTGTAGTAAGAAAATTTACCCTTTCCGGGCGTGGCCTTCCAGCCGACAGACTTATTGCCCTCAACGGCGAAGCAGGCTTACAGGCAGACACTCTGGCTCCTGGTTGGCACTGGGGTTATTGGCCTTGGCAGTACTCGGTTCGGAAAGAGTCGGTAGTGGTTGTCCCCCAAGGTGAAATTGCCTTAATTGTTGCGGCAGATGGTGCATCTAACCCACCAGAGCGTATCCTGGGTAAAATTGTTGCTTGTGACAATTTCCAAGATGCTCGAAAATTCCTGACTCAAGGCGGCGAAAAAGGTCGGCAGATGGGTTTTCTCACAGCTGGTACTTACCGTATCAACACTGCCTTGTTTAAAGTTATCATGGCAGCCAATGCCACTGCTCATGGCATGAGTCCCGAACAGTTGCGAGTGTACAGCGTTGCATCTGACAAAGTTGGCGTAGTTACTACCCTAGATGGTGTGCCAATATCCGGTGGTGAAATTGCCGGATCTGTAATTGAAGGCCACGATAACTTCCAGAATGGTCAAAAATTTCTGGATGGACGTGGGCGACGAGGCTTGCAAGAGCAGATTTTGCTTTCTGGTTCTTGGAATCTAAATCCTTGGTTTGTCAGCATTGAGCAAGTGCCAATGACGGAAATTCCCATTGGGTATGTGGGCGTGGTAATTTCTTTTGTGGGTAAAGCTCAAGAAGATGTTAGTGGTGTGGCTTTCACCCACGGTAATTTAGTGAATCCTGGGCATAAGGGCGTGTGGGTTGAACCTTTGTATCCTGGTAAACACCCGCTGAACACGCGCATCATGAAAGTAGAATTGGTGCCAACCACTAATATAGTGTTGAACTGGTCAGGGCGTACTGAACGGCACAAATACGACGCTAATTTGGAAGCTTTGACAGTACGCTCTACAGATGGGTTTGCCTTTGATTTGGAAGTATCGCAAATCATCCATGTTGGTGCTTTGGATGCTCCGAAGGTGATTTCTCGCGTTGGCTCGATGCAAAATTTGGTTGATAACGTGCTGGAGCCAAGCATCGGTAATTATTTCCGTAACTCGGCTCAAGACTACACTGTACTAGACTTTTTGAATGCCCGCAGTGAACGTCAAACTGAAGCATCTGAGTATATTAAGGCGGCATTGCGGGCTTATGATGTGCAAGCGATTGACACCTTGATTGGTGATATTCAGCCGCCAGCATCGTTAATGCAGACACAGACAGACCGCAAAATCGCCGAAGAGCAACGCAAAACTTATGAAGTCCAGCAGATGGCTCAAACGCAACGGCAACAACTTGTCCGGGAAACAGCGCTGGCTGATATTCAACAAGAAATGGTGAAATCAGAGCAGAGTGTACATATTGCTGATTTGAAAGCGCAAGCGCAAATCAAGCAAGCGAATGGTGAAGCTGAGGGTATAAAACTGCGAGCAATTGGTGAGGCTGAAGGCATTCGTGCTACAGGTAATGCCAAAGCTGAAACTTACCGTGCTGGTGTGGAAGCTTTGGGGTCATCTGGTTATACAGCAATGCAAATAATGCAGATTATAGGCGATCGCAATGTCCGTCTCATCCCTGATGTTCTTGTCGGTGGCAGCAATGGCAGCACCAACGGCTTAGTAGATGGTCTACTATCGATGATTTTATGGAATCAAACAGCTAAGCCAGGTGAAATAACACCAACACCTTTGCATCCGCAACCGATAGTTCCCAAAACACCACCAGCCCCGCCAAACGGTGCTACTCCGCTAGTTGTAGAATTTCCTACGGATAAGTAACCTCATTGGCAATTAAATAGAATTTAGGAGCTAAGAGAAAAATGATTCTGGCTCCTCTTGACTCCCTTCTCTAAAGTAGAGAAATTTTGCTGTTACAAGAACGTTATCGTTTACTCAAACTAATTGGTAAAGGGGGATTCTGCAAAACCTTCCTCGCTGTAGATGAGGGACAGTTTCCTCCAGCTCCTTGTGTAATTCAAGAATTCTCTTTGCAAAACGAAAAGCCCGAATTATTTAAGCAAAAGGCACAGCTTTTAAAGGAATTAGGGAAGCATCCCCAAATTCCTAACTTACTAGTATATTTCCAGCAAAACCAGTATTTTTATTTAGTGCAAGAGTTTATCGAGGGTAGCAATTTAGCTCAAGCAGTTGAGGAAGAAGGTGCTTTCAATGAAACTCAGATTTGGCAACTTTTAGAGGATTTATTACCAGTTCTCAAATTTATTAGCGATCGCAAGATCGTCCACCGCGATATTAAACCCCAAAATATCCTTCGTTCGCGAAACCAAGAGAATTTAATCTTAGTTAATTTTGGTAATGCGAAAATTGTCACAGGGCTAGAACAGTTAACAGATGAAAACAGTATTGGTAGTCCAGAATATACTGCACCAGAGCAAACAAGGGGAAAAGCAGTTTTTGCAAGTGACCTTTATAGTTTGGGTGTAACTTGTATTTATCTGCTAACCCAGATTTCTCCTTTCGATTTATTTGATATTGCTAATAATTGTTGGGCTTGGCAAGAATATCTTACCAATAGAGTCAGCGATCGCTTGGCGCAAATACTTGACAAGCTGCTACAAAATGCTGTTAATCAGCGCTTTCAATCAGCTGCTGAAGTCATGCAAGCGATAGGTATAGAATTCAAAATCCAAAATCCAAAATCCAAAATTCAAAATACTCTGTGGAAATGCTTGCACACTCTCAGAGGACATTCTGATAATTTGAGTAGTGTTAATACCTTGTCCATAAGTCCCGACGGGAATCTTTTGACTAGTGGCAGTGATGACAAAATCATCAAATTGTGGGATTTAAATACTAAAAAAATAGTGGCTAATCTAGCCTCACATTCCCAAGCAGTAACATCAGTTGCTTTTAGTCCAAATGGTGAAATTCTGGCAACAGCTAGCGATGATAAAACTATCAAATTATGGCAACTTAATACATTGAGAAAGACATTTACTTTATGCGGTCATTCACACGCTGTAAAATCAGTTGCTTTTAGTCCTGATGGGCAGATTCTTGCTAGTGGCAGTTGGGATAAGAAAGTCAAACTCTGGCATGTAAACACTGGGACAGAAATTTGCACTTTAACGGGGCATCAATTACAAGTAAGTTCAGTAGCTTTTAGTCCCAAAGGACAGCTTTTAGCTAGTGCAAGTTTCGACAGAACGATTTGCTTGTGGCAGTTAATTACTATCGAAGCAGCGGGGACAGAACTGCAAAACCGCCCATGCTATGCCTTATTAGGCACCCTTTCGGGTCATACACGAGCGGTTTTGACAATCGCTTTTAGTCCAGATGGTAAAATTCTGGCAACAGCTAGCGATGATAACACTATTAAATTGTGGGAGGTCAACACTGGTCAGCTGATTAGTACAATGTCAGGCCATTCGTGGTCAGTAGTAGCAATCGCTTTCACTGCTGATGGCAAGACGCTGATAAGTGCAAGTTGGGACAAGACAGTTAAACTCTGGAGGGTAAGCACAGCAGAAGAAATTGCTAGTCTCTGTGGTCATGTAGACTCAGTATCTGCCGTTGCTGTTAGCCCTGTTGCACAACTGATTGCTAGTGGCAGCAGGGACAAGACCATTAGACTGTGGAAACTTGTAGAACAGCAAGGAAGCTAACTGTGCAATATCAAGCGCTACCCGTAAAGGCAACTTCCGGAAATTTTAACTGGGCTTCTGCCATCGGGCGGTTTCTGCCTTCTTCTTGCCAGTAGTTAATCACTTCGGTTGCCTTATTTAGCAACTCGACGCGATCTAGGTCAGTAATCCAGTGCTTGGATTCTAGTTCCTTTTTTAACTCTTCCCAGGCATCATTTCTGGGCCAGAAAAAGTACTTGGTTAAAGGACTAGTGCCTTTTCCTACAACTTGATCGACTGCTAGGGCAACGTTCTCGTCTAACCACAAAATTTTTAAAATGAACTTGGTCAATCACACCTCCGGGGAATAACCGGGCATTAGTTATTAAGATTGCGATCGCTTATTTTAACGCAATACCTCACCCGATGGCTAATGGCACTTTAAGAGCCTAACTCACAGATGATGGAGGTGAGGAGATCGGAGGAGCAGGGGGACAAGGGGGAGAATAATAACTTTTAACTCCTGCCTCCTGATACCATTTCACGAAAATAATGAAACAGATCTAACCCCTGAAAGCCGGACTAGGTAAGACTTTATTGATTACGAATTACGTTAGCGCAGCGTTAGCGACGCAGGAGCGTCACTACGAATTACGAATTGGTATGACAACTGATTCCTCACTTTAGTTGGTGGTTGGTTGTCGCTGACTGGGTATAGCTTCTGCAATTGCTTCTGCTAGAGGTGGACGCACACATAAATAAATCAAAGGGCCGAAGAGTGGAATTAAGGCTATTAACCAGAATAACTGCTGATTTTTCCAATCGCGACGCACCATATCATCTCCTAGCAATGTTGGAAACAATAGGCAAAGTAGGCAAAAATCTAAACTCATCACATGAATAAAGCGATTAGTTTGCCACTGTTGCACAAAATTTCCCCAGTCTCCTCCTTGTAAACCAAAGGCAACTAAGAGAACTGAGGCTAAAGTCAGAATAAAGCCAGTTACACGGGAATCTAGCAGCTTAAGAAAGGTATTCTTTTTACCAATAAACTGCTGATTTGGTTCTCTTAGCCCTAGGTACGGTAACAGAGCAAACGCACCAACTGCGAAAGAAGTGGTAGCAAATAGCCAAGCAGGTATTTTTTGTCCTCTGCCATCAATAAAAATTACTGCGCTGTATACTAGAGGCCAGATGCCCATAATGTTGAATAGTGCTATTACTAGCGGGTTAATGCCTTGCCACTGACCAATGGACAAGTTTTTAATCAACTCAAATGTACCGGGCTGTTCGGGAGGGGCAAAGAGAAAAGCATAGGCAATAAATCCCAGCCATATCACCCCAAAGGTAATTTTTCTCAGCATCAATAATTAAAAAATTTAAAAACAAATTTATTTTAACGTCCTATAGTCTTTAATAATTTCTTTGCTTTACCAATAGAATGACGATTGCGTTTATAGTGAAAATAAGACGACCCTTGAACTTTTGCAATCATAGTTTCTAAATAGCTACGAGCCGTTTGAGTATCGCCTTGTTGCGAAAGAATTTGTGCCAGTACAATATACGCTTCTGGATGACTCCAATTTTTTATATGTTTTGCTAAATGGAGTTTAGCGGTATCGAGTTCTTTTAAAGCAAAAAGTGTTTCTCCATAAGCTAGAGAAGCATCTCCATACTTGTAATTTGGGTCTTTGTTTAAAAGTGTTTGCAAATGCCGTTGGGCATTAACAAAGTTCTTTTTCTTAATATCAATCAATGCTGCACCCCAAAGGGCTTGAAAATTGTCCGCCTCCTTTTCTAAAGCCTGCTTGTAAGCCTCTTCTGCTTTATCAAACATTCCCATATCAGAAAGCAGATTTCCTAGAAGAACGTACTGATGAGCTTTGCCGATATTCCTAGCTTGTGACTCTGCTATCCATAGTTCGCGGCTACGTGTCCAGCGAGTGAAATAATTGGGAAGTGGGATATCTCCTCGCGGTATCCAGCGTGTCAAGAAGTAGATGAACGCGCCAGGAAAATTAATCAAAATTAAAATCCAAAGCCATAATTGCCTCTCTGGCTCGTTGCGAATACAGTCATAAATCATGAATAACCAAAATCCAGTCATCAAAAATCCTATAACTTCTATCATTGACTAAATATCCTTTTACCAAAGCTTAAAAGTTTAACTATCTCTTTGAGATAAATGATGCATTTCTTCTTTCTAGAAATACATTAGCTACAAAAAATTAGGGTATTATGGATGAATACCACATATGTTTCTAAAATATAAAGCTTTAAAGAAGAATCTCTATTTAAACTCAGTTTGAGCTAGTTCATCAAGGGGAATTCACACAGAGATAAATTCAATTACAGGAACTAGCAGTCGAGAGTTGTACCAATTCTCTCAAATGCGGCAACAGATTCAAGCCTGGAAACCCAGAGATAGACTTTCTTAATTACGAATTAGTATTAGGAATCAGAAGGGATACAAAGCTTTGGGTTTGTCAGAAATTAGGAAAACTCCACCCATCAAAGGACGGAGTTTGATTACAGAAAAAATTTTTACTAGTTTCGTCCCTAATAAATCGAGTCACAAACCAGTAATCATTTACCAGTCAGATAGAAACCCTCCTGTATCCAGTACGGGCGTTCCTTAGTGTTGCCGTACCCTTACGCAGAAGCAAGCTACGCGCAGGGAACCTATAAAAGAAGGGTATGGTTGTTCGTTCCTACTCAACTGAAAGCCTCCGAGAGATAATCAGCAGCAGCAGCTACAACTGCGATCGCACTTTCGTAGTCTAAGCGTGTTGGCCCCAAAACACCCACACTCCCGACTGGTACTGAACCTCGGCGATAAGTGGAAGAAATCAAGCTACAGGTACGTATCGGTTCTAGTGGGTTTTCTGCACCAATGCGAACTGTTACCCTTGGTTTACCCGCTTCTTCAGCCTCCGGCTCATCAAAGATTAATGGCCACAGTTGGTCTTGTTCTTCTTCTAACAGATGGATAAGCGTTTGCACTTGCTGTAATTGAGAAAATTCTGGCTGACGCAAAACCTCTGCCACACCCCGAACCATAATTTGTGTGGCAGCTGGTGCAATAGTCCTACGAGTTAATTCTGCAACTGAATTTTTCAAAAATTCGCCATAGCGTTGGAATTCCCGATCTAATTGACTCCAGTCTAGGCTGGCTAATTCCAACAAACTTCGCCCCCGCAAATGGCTATTCAAAAAGTTAGAAACAATCTGTAACTCGCGATCGATTACTTCTGGATCTGGTTGTTTTTCTTCCTGCACTGGCGGCAAATCCATCAATTTGGAATGGGTTTCATAACCATCTGTTACCACAATCAGCACAATCCGTCCCGCTTCAATTTGCACTAATTGCAGATGTCGCAAAATTGCTGTAGTGGTTTGCGGCATGGTAATCAAGCTAATACACCCACTCAAGGTTGCTAAGATTTGGGCAGCTCCTTGCAGCAGAGATTCCAAACTCCAATCTTCCCAATGTAGGCGCTGTTGTAGTGTCAGTTCCACCTCTTTTGCTAAAACTTCTGAAGGTGTAATCAGCTGGTTAACATAAATGCGATAACCTGAGTCTGAAGGTACTCGCCCAGCAGAGGTATGCGGTTGGTAAAGTAACCCAGATTTTTCTAATACGCCCATCACATTGCGAATTGTCGCTGAACTAACACCCAGGTTGTACTCCTCGACTAAAGCTTTTGAACCAACAGGCTCTGCCGTAGCGATATAGTGACGTACCGTTGCCCAAAGTATATGCTGTTGTCGATTTGTCAACTGGACTTCCATAAGGTATGTTTTGCTGTAGGCAAATTTTAATCAAACTTTGAAAAATTTGAGATTTGAAACCAAAATAGATTAATAATAGTTAATTAAAATAGCAGAATATTTAGTTATATATCTAGTTTCTATAATAAGGCTTAAATATTGCTATTTCATCAAGCTTGACTTGTGTCAGCAAAATCACTGCTGTCATTTACAAATTATTTAGTCTATACTTAAGTATTTTTGCATATTTATAAAATATTTTTGTATCTTAAAATACTAGTTTTTAGAACTGTTTGAGATATATACAGGGTAGAGAAATTCTCCATTTTAACTAAGTCGCAAACTTTTGCAGTGGGACTTTTACCTTTGCAATGTTGTATTAAGAGTAGCATTGTTCGGATGAAAGCGTCAGTCCCAAATGAACAATGCTGGGGTTTATGAGACAATGAGCTAATATTGGGGAACTGAAGGGTCAACTAATAGTGAATAGGCATCTATGCCGCCCGCAATATTCTTAACATTTGTAAATCCTTGAGCAACTAACCACTGACACATCTGGGCAGAACGGACACCGTGGTGACATAGCACAAGGGTTTCAGCATGAGGATTGAACATAGTCGGGACTTCATCGCCCCATTCGACAAATTCACTCAGAGGCAGGTTTACAAAGCGCTCAAGGCTGGCGATCGCCAATTCTTGTGGTTCTCGCACATCGACTAACTGAATACTTGCATCATTAGAAGCCAGCTTTTGTGCCAGTTCTTCTACACTAATCTGAGTAATGGGTGGATCGAAAGATTTCCCAGTCATAAGGTTTTTGTAGACAATCCTATATTATTTATGGTGGCAGAAAATCTGTACCATAGCATGAGCATTTATTAAAGATGACTAATGAATGTTGGTCTTGAGTTCATCTGTAACTTTTATGGCTGATAACTTATGAAGTACAAATTTTCAAACTTCATCCTTTATCCTTAATACTTTTTTCTAATATGTCTAATGTGAATAGGCAACGCTCATTCTTAGGTTTTGTGGTAGCTGGTGCGATCGCCCTACTAGTAATTGTTATCTTCGGCTTTTACTGGTTTTTCGTCAAAAGTCCAGTTAATTTGACTGCCTCTAATTCTCAATCTGGTGCTGCCATATTTGTATCGAAACTTGCGCCTGTGATGGTGTCATTGCTGACAAATCCCGACCGTTTGCAGGCTTTGGAACGTGAAGGAGAATTATCTAAACTCAAAACCAGTTTATTGGCTAAGAGTGGCATAGATTACAAACAAGATATTCAACCTTGGTTAGGAAATGAAATTACACTAGCTGTCACCACTTTAGACATAGATCGCGACTCGGAAAACGGCAAACAGCCAGGATATTTGATGGCGCTAGCAACCGATAAACCAGAGAAAAGCCGCGAATTTGTAGATTTGTTGTTTTCCAAGCGGGTGTTAGCTGGAGCCAATCTATCTGTGGAACAATACGAAGGAGCGAAACTGCTTTACGATAATTCTCAACCGCAACAAGATTCACTCGCTGGCGCAGTTGTTGATGGGTTTGTATTGTTTGCTAACGATCCGAAAGTGCTGCGAGACGCAATTAATAACGTCCAAGCGCCCGATCTTAATTTAACTAGTTCTCCCCAATACCAAAAAGCTACTCAAAAATTGCCCAAAGGCTCTGTAGCGGAGGCTTTTCTCAATCTCCCCACCGTGGCAAAATGGCAAGGATTAGAACTGCCAGAACCAAATTACGACAGCGAAATTATTTCCCTGTTATTAAACCCCAAAGGCGTTTTAGCAGAAACGAGCTTTTTGGCTTCATCGGCAATTGTTCCGCCATCACCGCTATTATCTAAACCTGTGGAGGCACTGAAATATATTCCAGCGTCGGCAGGTTTGGCAATTTCTGGTGCGAATTTGAGCGATTTGAGTAACAGCAATTTAGCTCAACTCTGGACACAAGTGAAAACAGCTATATCTAGTTCTTCTAGGACAGATGTAATTTCCAGATTGGTACAACCTTTAGCAGATATTCAAAAAAGCAAAGGCATTAACTTGCAACAGGATATCTTTAGCTGGGTAGAAGGGGAATACGCCGTAGCATTGTTACCCCGTGAGGATAAAATAACTCCCGATTGGCTTTTTGTCGTGGAAAAATTAGAGAGTGTACCAGAAGGCATTTCTCGTTTAGATGCGATCGCTTCCTCAAATGGACTTAGTACTAGTTCCTTGAATCTAGATAAGCAAAAAATCTTTGCTTGGACAGAGTTAATACCTACTAAACAAAGCGATACCAAAGACCGTTTATCATATAGTATCGAGGCAAAAGTACAGGGAGTGCATACAACTCTAGGCAATTATGAAATTTTCGCCTCAAACTTGGAAACACTAAATGAAGTTATTACAGTCAAAGAAAATTCTTTAAATAACAATCGTAGTTTCCGAAATAGTATCGCTGCTATTCCCCAACCCAACCAGGGATATCTTTATCTCGACTGGACGAAAAGTCAACCTCTGCTAGAGCGTCAACTACCTATTCTCAAGCTAGTAGAAGTAGTAGGCAAACCGTTTTTCAACAACCTGCGATCGCTAACAGTCAGTAGTTACGGTAGCGAACCAGAATCAATCAAAGGTGGACTTTTCTTTCAGTTCCATCAATAGTTATTGTGCTTTTTATGTTTGAAGAAGGGACATAGTGATAAGACAGCTAGGTTAATATTATTTAGCTCTTAATAAAACATAAAACTTATGTAGAGTGTAAAGGTTAAAGGTGACGCGCCATTCACATATGGCTCATTGCGTTACGGCTTCGCCGAAAACACCCTACATCATTTTTTGTAGTTGAACTACTTAGCATTATTAACCCAGACATCGTGTAAAAATCTAGTAAAGCAGAGGATTAAAATGTAAAAAATTTGCTTTTGCTTTCGCTTATCTTGCTTTCCAATTTATTAGCTGTGGCACATGATAATGTGGCACAAAAAATGACAATTTGTTGGAAAAGTTTTTACTAAAATATGTATATATCATTACTATTTTAACAGCCCGATGGAGGGCTATTATGAAATATTGTCGTCCCCGACTTTATTTTCGAGGCGGTTGGCTCTTAGCTATACTCGCTGTTGTCAATGCTACACCTGTAATAGCAGAGACATCAAATTTTGGTGCATTCAACCTGTCCCCAGGTTTTGAGCAAGGCAAGGGAAAAGTAGCGGGTTACACGGGTGGTTCTTACCCCTTGTCTGCTATGAGTAACCGCGATCGCGATCGGCAAGCTTGTATTGGCTTTGCCGATCCTAAACCAGACCACATCATGATTTTGGAGAAAGACTTTTCTCACCTAAAAGTATTAGTTAACAGCCGGGGCTACGATACTACTTTACTCATTCAAGGGCCAGACGAAAACAACATTCGCTGTGGTGATGACACTGGAAAGAAGAAAGACGCTAGCGTTGACGATGAAAACTGGAAAAAAGGAACCTATAGGATTTGGGTAGGAAGTTTTAACCCTGGAGTCGAACGTAAGTACACTTTGATTGTGCAGCAATAAAGATGGGGATTGGTGACTGGGGACTAGGAAAATCTTTTCCAATACCTAGTACCCAATACCCAGTACTCAATACCAGAGATAACACCTGGGACGATAAGATGAGAGAGTAGCTCGTTTTGCTTTCCGAGGGTACTATCTCGTGCTATCTACACTCCGTGCTGACTTTCGTATCATCTTTGAACGTGACCCAGCTGCTCGTAATTGGTTGGAGGTCTTGTTTTGTTACCCCGGTTTACAAGCCCTGCTATTCCATAGGCTAGCTCACTGGCTGTATGATATCGGTCTTCCCTTTATCCCCCGCTTGATTTCTCACATAGCTCGGTTTTTGACTGGAATTGAAATCCACCCAGGCGCAACAATTGGGTATGGTGTGTTCATTGACCACGGTATGGGTGTGGTCATTGGTGAAACTGCGATCGTGGGCGACTATGCACTGATTTATCAAGGTGTTACCCTTGGGGGGACTGGTAAAGAATGCGGCAAGCGCCATCCCACTTTGGGTGAAAATGTTGTAGTTGGGGCTGGAGCGAAGGTACTAGGAAATATCCAAATTGGCAACAATGTCCGTATCGGTGCAGGTTCAGTTGTGCTGAGAGATGTGCCTTCGAGTTGCACAGTAGTAGGTGTACCTGGTCGCATTATCTATCGTTCTGGAGTGCGGGTTGCCCCCCTAGAACACAACAACTTACCAGACTCGGAAGCTGAAGTAATTCGCGCTTTAGTTGACCGCATTGAGTTGCTAGAACAACAAATAGAAAATCTACAGCGCCTAAATTCTCATGAAAAAACTCCTGTATTAGTAGGTTCTATAGCTACTAAAGAAGGTGATTTATCACAAGAAGCTCCTGTGTGTAGTCTTAGGGATAAGGCAATACAGCAGTTTCTAGATGGTGCTGGTATTTAGCTGCGACAAATTCAGGGCAATGACAAAAGAGCCACCTAGTAAAACTCGTCAGAAAATAATAACTATCCTTCTGGTGCTGGTAAGTGGCTCTTTATTCTATTTGCTTTTAGTTCGACTAGGGTTGATAGTTTCACTGGGGCAAATACCTCAAGTGTTATGTACTCAAGATTGTCAGCTTGAACCACAGTTTCATACTCTCCTCGCTGGGAACCAATTATTGAATTACGACCAGCCTATTGAACAGTTAATTACAAAGGTTAACGATAAAAAGAAAATATCTCTTCTGATCGAGAAATCTAAACACAGGCTGACTCTGTACTATGACCGAAAACCTCTCAAGTCCTACCCAGTGGTTTTTGGCAATAACCCTGTAGGCGATAAGCAAGCAGAAGGGGACAGCAAAACTCCAGAGGGTATTCTGAGAATCAAAGACCTTTATCCCCACTCGCAATGGTCAAAGTTCCTGTGGCTTGATTATCCCAATACCCAATCTTGGCGAAAGTATTTTCAGGCTAAGACTAGTGGTAAGCTAGCTTGGCATCTTCCTATTGGCGGCCAAGTCGGTATACATGGTGTGCCTGTTGGCGCAGATCAGATAATTGACGATCGCAACAATTGGACTTTAGGTTGCCCTTCCCTGAAAAATAAAGATGTAGATGAACTATATCAATGGGTACAAAAAGGCACAGTTGTTGAGATTCTTCCTTAACTAAGGATTAATATCTTCACAAGACCACTGTTGATTTTCATCACGGTTGTAAACTCTTCTATTTTGTGGTTCGCCCCGTAATTCCAAACGATCTACCTGCACGGGATCGAGTAGCAGTAGGCAAAAATTTGCTACTGGTTGCATGGGGTCGGGTGCTAGTGGTGCAAAGGCTTCTGGTGCTTCGACTCTAGGTTTCCCAGGATGGGGCCAAGCAAATTGTAAACGACCTGCATCACTCAGTTCTTGCCAGCTTGTGATGCGCGCTGACTGTAGAGTAGGGTAATTATCACTTTCTACTAAAGTTAAATAGCCATTGATGCGGAATTGTTCTCGTGTATTGGGAAAGTACCAGCAAATCTCTGCCCAAGGTTGTTGCTGTATCTGGTCTGCTTTTTCGCTACGGCTGTCGGTGACAAATTTTAGCTGGTTGGTATCTTCCAGAAAGCCGCGAAAAACTACAGTCCGATTAGCAGGACGACCGTTTGGCCGTATTGTTGCCAGTTGTAGATAACGGGCATAAACAAGGCTGCGGTTGCGATGGAGGGCATGGGCGATCGCACTTCGCCAAGGGGCAAGAGACATATTAATTAAAAATTAAAAATTAAGAAAGTCAGATTAAATCTGGGTTTAAGAGGATGTTTTAAAAGTCCCGCGTGATGTATTGAATATTTTTAAATTCTCCTAAATCCCCCTTCAAAAGGGGGACTTTAAGAAGTTTCCCCCCTTTTTCAAGGGGGGTTAGGGGGGATCAATAAGTGCTTAAAATCACAGCCAAATACTTTTCAAACAACCTCTCAAGTTTGCGTCTGTTGTTTTATTTTAGACAATTGATACAACACAAAGTAAATAATTTAGAAATGCTTTTTTCTTCGCGTCTTTGCGCCTTTGCGTGAGATAAAAATACTGTATAAATTCGCAGATAACTTTATGGCAGAAATTCAAGTGGGAATTGAAGGTGAAGACGCACCAGCAGCAGCCGAGGCTTTGCTAGCAATTCCTGGAATATCGGGAAACTACGAAGTTCCGACGCAAAGAGAGGGAACTCTCGCCGCCATTGCTACCATTATCGGCATTGTTGGCGGTGTTGCTACTTTAGCTGAACAAATTCGCAAATGGTATCAAGAATGGCATAAATCCCATCCAGGGAAGCAATTTGATGTAGTAATTCTTGACCCTGATACAGGCAACAGGATTTTACTCGAAGAAGCTACTATAGAGGAAATCACGGAAATCCTCAAATCTCTCAGCAAATAAAGTGCAAACTATCCGCATTCAACTTCGGGAAAGTACGCAGGAAACAGTTGAACTCAGGTATTGGCTACCTCAAATAAAGGACTATGAATCACGTCGCCTGAAATTAGCAGAAATCGCTGATTTTCTCAAGCAAGGTGAACGAAATTACTATAAACTGCTGCCCAATTTGCTAGGAATCGGGCAGCAGTTATTTTTTTGGTTGGATGGGGATGGACGGTGGTTGAGTCGGGGAATTGCTAACTGTCGCGGTGAGGGGTTGGTAATTGCCATTGATACCGAGCAAAAACTGGCACATCTACCTTGGGAAGTGCTGCATGATGGTGAGGATTTTTTGGTCAAGCGGGTTAATCCAGTGGTGTTACCTCTGCGCTGGATTGAGAAAGAAACGGCAGGGTTTTCTGTGGAACCACGACAATTGCGAGTATTGTTTATGGCAACCGACCCGGAAGATGTGGAACCAAAGTTAGAGTTTGAACAAGAAGAGGCGAGAATTCTGGCAGATACGCGAGATTTTGCTGTAGATTTGCGGGTGGAAGAAAGCGGTTGCGTTAGCGAGTTGGGTAAGGTGTGGAGTCGCTATCTTGATGACTTTGATGTGTTTCACCTTACAGGACACGCCTCAATTAAAGATGAAGCACCTTACACGCCTTACTTTATCACTGAGACGGAAATTGGGGAACGCCACGAAACCACAGCCGCAGAACTGGCCGAAGTCTTCCGGTTTCGCTTTCCCAAGTTGGTGTTTTTATCTGGTTGTCGGACTGGACAAGCACCAGATAAAGGTGCTGTCCCTTCTATGGCTGAGGCGCTAATTGCCCAAGGGGCTAGGGCGGTTTTAAGTTGGGGGCGGCCTGTGGAAGATCGGACAGCCACAGCTGCCGCCGCGCACCTCTACGGCAAATTGGCAGCCGGATATCAATTAGCTGAAGCACTCGCTAGCACTTACCAGCAGTTGTTTAAACAGAAAGTGCGTGACTGGCATTTGTTGCGATTATATGTCCAGGGAGAATGTCCCGGTGCATTGGTGGAAGTGTGGGGAGATTTGCCACCCTCTGCGCCGGAACCTGCTTACGAACAGTTTTTAGACCCCGATACCCAACAGGTGCGGGTGGCGAAACCCTCTGAGTTTGTTGGCAGACGGCGGACTTTGCAACGTTGTCTCAAAGCTATTCGCACTTCATTAGGGGTACTAATTCACGGAATGGGGGGTGTGGGTAAGAGTACTGTGACGGCGCGACTTCTGGAAAGGATGGTTGGCTATCACAGGCTGGTGAACTTTCGGCAATTGGATGAGGACAAACTGCTCAAAACCCTTGCTGAACAATGTACCTCGGAACGGGGGCATGATATTCTCAATGGCAAGTTACCCTTGATGCAGCGCCTCACCAAGTTTTTCACTGAAGGACTGAATACCAAAGAACAGCGCTTTGTTTTTGTGCTGGATGATTTTGAGGCTAATTTGGAATTACGAAATGGGGTTTATGTCTTGCAACCACAAGTTGTGGATGTACTGCTGGCGTTGCTGAAGGCGATTCAAAATTCCCAACTTCCCCACAAGGTAATTATTACCTGTCGCTACGATTTTCAATTGTCGGAACTGAATCATCGTCTGTACTGCGAACCTCTGGCGGCTTTGGCTGGGGCAGATTTAATTAAAAAGTATAATCGTCTGGATTCGTTTAATGGCAGTTGGCAATTTCAGCCAGATTTGCCGGAACGTGCCAAACAAGCAGCAGATGGAAATCCTCGGCTGTTGGAATGGTTAGATAAGATTTTGCAAAATTCCCCGAAGTCGCCGGAAGCGGAGAGGGGAGTTGAGATGATTCTGCAAAAGATGGCAGATAAGGAAAAGGAATTTCGTGAGGATATTTTGGCTGAGGAATTGCTGAAGCAGCAAACTCCAGCTTTGCGTCAAATGCTGGGGAAGTTGTTGGTGTATGAGTTACCTGTTCCTCAAGCTGCTATTGACCCGATTTGTGAGGATATCTCAAGTTGGGAAAGTCATATTCAACGCGCTGAAATTTTGGGTTTGTTGGAAGTTACCCTTACCAACAACACAGAGAGGTTGTATCGTGTTCCCCGGATTTTGTCACCGTTGCTAGAGTTTCCAGAAAACCCCAAGGGTGAAGAGTTGTATAAACAAGCTGCACAAATTTTGTATCGCCTGTGGTGGGAAGAGGCGGAAGGTGCCACAGAAGCACAAAGTTTAGAAATTCATCGCTTGGGGATGCTGGGGAAGGATGAAAATATCGCGGGGAAAATGGGTAATTCATTGGCGGGACACTTGCGGAATAAAAGTCGATTTCGGGAAGCAATACATTTGTGCAAATCAACCTTAGAAATTACTAAAAACCATATTGTTCTGAGAGAGATTGCTTATTGTGAACACCAAATAGGTGAGGTTGATCGAGCATTAAACTATTATCAACAAGCTTTAAATCTTTGTCCCGCAGAAGACCAACAAGAATTAGCATCAATTTATCATTGTTTGGGGATAATGAAAGCTAACAAAGGGGAAGTAGATGATGCGATCGCACTCTACAATCAGTCTTTGGAAATAACTGAACGCATTGGTAATGTCAAAGGCAAAGCGGCGACGTTAAGCCAACTGGGAATTCTCTACGCCAACAAAGGGGAGGTGGAGCAAGCAATCGCACTCTACAACCAGTCTTTGGAAATAAAAGAACGCATTGGAGATGTCCAAGGCAAAGCAACGACGTTGCACTGTCTGGGAATTCTCTACGCCAACAAAGGGCAAGTGGATGAAGCGATTGCATTTTTCAATCAGTCTTTGGAAATAAATGAACGCATTGGTAATCTCCAAGGCAAAGCAATGACTCTGTGGTGGTTAGGAGGTTTGGCAGAACAGCAGGGTGAATACACTAAAGCGATATCCTAGTTTGCAACCAGCTTTAGAGATTTTGCAGCGATTGAAATCACCAGATGCTGAAAGTATGAGTGCAAGCCTTGATAGGGTAATTCGTAATTCGTAATTCAGGACAGAGAATCAGGATCTATGCCAAGCGATCTTAATCTTTGGGCTAATAATTGGGCGCGTTGCTTTGCTTGCTGCGCTTCTTGTTTAGCTTGCTGTGCCTCTTGTTGAGCAAGTTTTTTTTCTTCTTCTGGTGTTAAAAACCGTTGCCCTTCTTGGTTATACCAATACATCCACTCCCTTGGTATGCCTAGATAAGTTCCCTGTTCTATGCCAATTCCTAAACCAATCTCTGGTAGCCAAACAGGATTCCCATCATGTAATTCATAAACATTATTCACTAATTTGTAAACTTCTAAACGAGGCTTGCGGCGACGAAATGGGTTGTAAACCACATAATACAAAATTCCCAATCTTGAGTACTCTGCTTTTTTGGTGGAGTACTCACCGCGATATGTCTGAGATACTACCTCTAGCACTAATACTGGTAGTTTCTTTTCTTCCCAAAGCACGTAACTAGGGCGGAGGTTTTGATCATAAAATCGCTCTACGCCCAGACTCAAAAACCCATCTGGGACGATCGCTGGCAAATCTGGGTCATGATAAATCCCCATATCTATACCAAAAAACCAATCCATCCGTTCTGCCCAAACCATCGCTAAGATAACTTTGAGTAAACCGGGAATCAAATCTTGTAATTCGTTATCCACTGGGGTATCGTCAGAGTCTGGTAGTTCCTCAGATGAAGGCAAGCAAGCTAATGGATTGTACTCTAGCATGATGGGTTTACTCTTCCTCAGTTATTAGTACATCTTTATTTTATAAATGAATTTTGACAGCAATTCAGGTGAGAGAATCAGGATCTATGCCGAGCGATCGCTTTCTCAAAATTCTGAGTACAGAAGTGCGATCGCACTCTACAATCAGTCTTTGGAAATAACTCAACGCATTGGAAATGTTCAAGGCAAAGCGGCGACGTTGCACCAACGGGGAATTCTCTACGCCAACAAAGGGGAAGTGGATGAAGCGATCGCACTTTTCAATCAGTCTTTGTCAATAAAAGAACACATTGGTGATGTCCAAGGCAAAGCAATGACTCTGTGGTGGTTAGGACATTTGGCAGAACAGCAGGGTGAATACACTAAAGCGATATCCTATTTGCAACCAGCTTTAGAGATTTTGCAGCGATTGAAGTCACCGGATGCTGAAAGTGTGAGTGCAAGTCTTGATAGGGTAATTCGTAATTCCTGAAAGATTTTTGTCTCACGCAAAGGCGCAAAGGCGCAGAGAAGAAAGCAAGAGTGGGATTTAAGTAAATGAAAATTGCTGTAATGAGTCTTTTATACTCGTGGATGAGTCTTTGATACTCGCGGACGAGTCTTTGATACTCGCGGACGAGTCTTTGATACTCGTGAATGAGTCTTTGATACTCGTGAATGAGTCTTTGATACTCGCGAACGAGTCTTTGATACTCGCGCGAGAGTTTTTGATATTCGTGGATGAGTCTTTGATACTCGCGCGAGAGTTTTTGATATTCGCGGACGAGTCTTTAATATTCGCGGACGAGTCTTTGATACTCGCGCGAGAGTCTTTGATATTCGCGGACGAGTCTTTGATAAGTAGTCGAACAAAAATATTTACAGTCATTGCGAGCAAAGCGTTCGCGGAGCGTCTCGAAGAGAAGCAATCCCAGCCCCTGCTATGAGGCCTACGGTGTACACACAAGTATGACCAGCATAGGTTTCAACTCTTCTTAAGGCTTGCCACGCCAGTAGGGTGCGTTATGGACGTAAGTCCTAACGCACCGAACATCATTGACGGTGCGTTACGCTGGCGCGATAACGCACCCTACCAAAATCAAATCTTTTGTGGATAAGGTGTTTCCAACTTGTGTGTACACCGTAAGCTAGGAGGCAGAGTGACCCCACCCAAGACCGCGCAAAAGTGGAATGGGTAATACGTGCGCCTCTTGGTAGTACAGTCAAATTGCTAGCTCGTCACGAACGTGCTGGAGTTGTCCGCACTGAGTTGACTGTTGACCATTGATCGTTAACTATTTTGCCAAAAAATACAGTCTTTTTGTTGTTTTGAAAGATTCTTTGCTATTAATAGCAAATCATTATATGGCAGAGAAGAGTTGCAATAAAATAACTGTTTTTGTCGTCTAGAAGTGTAATCAAAAAAAATAGCAAATCTATCTGCAACTACAGGTGGCTTACCCCGATGAAAGATACTACTAGTAGCAGCAAAAATTACTGTGCCTGCAACTCCAGTACACGATTTATAGTTTGCTGGGGATACAACTCCTTGGAAAGTTTGGTCGCGAATGTAGCCAGATGTATATTTCAAAGATTGAACTAATTTTGCAGTTAAAGCCTGTGGAATATATTGAAAGGGGCCTTTATCTTCAGTAATATCATTTAAATAAACTATAATTTTTAGTACTTTGCGGTCTTCTTTGTCTATATGCCACAGCCTTGAGCCTTGCTCTATTTGATTGGCGATATCTCTACGAAAATATGCACCATGATAAGCTACTGATAGACCAAGATAATTTTCTACAATATTGAGTAAACGTTCTTCGAGTCCCCACAAAAAAATTTCTGGATACTCCATGATTTGCTGAGAACTAGCATGAATAGTAAAATCATTTTTACGAGCGGAAATACTTGGTGATATTTTTGGTATAAGATTTTCTGCTGCTTGAAATAATTTAGAATTAGAGGAGATTTTTAAGTTTTCTAATGAAGTAATTACGACCCCTTCATGTTTGATTTTATTGACTAAATCAAGGTCGCTTATTGAAATAATAGGCAGATTTGAAATATGTTTTTCTAATTCTGTTTGATAAGCAAGCTCAGCATAATATCGTATAAATGGGATTGTATCAATCTTTTTTGTGAGTTTGTTACGAGCTTTTTGCAGAATTTTATACATAAAATTTTGAATTAGAACTAATTAACCGGACTTAGTATAAATATTTCATTATCTAAAATCCAAAATAGTATTAGCCTTACTCAAAATAACTGTCTAAGGTAAGTTTAAATATCTTACTTTAGTTATAAATTTGCAGAAACGCTCGCAAGTTTTAACCACTGAGGCCAAGTTGCCAAAATCAGCAATTGGTTTGATTTAGATATGCCCTATGCCCAGACTACAACAAGTCAATGATAGAAAATTGCCGCTGGCGGTCTAGTTCTTGAAGTCGCAGTTTTTCGGCATAGAATGCTTGATAATATGATTGCCATCGTTCTGGTTCTACATCTGGATCGGTTTCCTGCCACAATTCTAGAAAGTGACGATAGCGCTTTTCACGCAACACTCGTTCCATGCAAGCGATCGCAGCTTGAATCACTTGCGGAGTGCGAAGTATTTCTTTTTTGCTTTTCTCATTCAGATGAAACAGATGAGAAACAAAGTCGATTTCCTCAGACAATTCTAAGTATCTGTCTTGCAGACTTGAGATTAAATCAACTTGCTCCCCCGTTGACTCTAAAATCTGTCGCCACAAATATCGATGGTGAGAAAGACTAAATTCCAAATCTCGCTCATCCAAAGTTGCCATAATAACTTGGCGCTGTTCGGGACAATGCAAATAAATCCGCAACAATAAAGCTTCTGCCAAATCTAAAAGGCCGCGATCGCCCTTGGCGTTGGCAAAGCCATCGCTAGTGGGGATTGAGGAGCCAGTCGCGTGCGGGGGTTCCCCCCGTTGAGCGAACTGGCGTGACTGGGAACGTCTTCCACCATTCCACTCTCTCCTACCTGGTAAAGGTTTTATGGAGATTGCCGCAGTTGGAGCAATTTGAGTGAGCAAATTTTCTACTCTTAGAGGTATCAGTCTGCTATCCCCTAAGCTGAGTATTTCGGCACAATAAGAAACGTAATAGTTACGCGTGTCGCTGTTGGTGATATTTTTAAGTAATTTGACTAACTGTTGAGTTACTTGCTGAAAATCAGTAGCCTGTCTTAAATCGCGGTCTTTAATGATTTGTTGAATCTGCCAATCAAGCCAAAGTGGGGCATTTGCCAACAATTCCCCGTAATCTTCTGGCGTATGGGTATGCAAGTATTCATCGGCATCTTTGCCATTGGGCAAGTTGAGAATCTTGAGTTGAACTTCGCCTTTGTATGCTAAATCAGCAATTTCGCTGATCGCACGTTCGGCAGCATTTGTCCCAGCTTTATCGGCATCAAAGTTGAGTATCAACTGCTTCGATTCGGTGTAGCGTAATACCAGCCGTACTTGTTCCAAACTGAGGGCAGTACCGAGAGAGGCGACAGCGTTAGTAATACCAGCAGCGTGGAGAGCGATCGCATCAAAATATCCCTCTACCACGATTGCTTGGTCGAGTTGAGAAATTCCTGTTTTGGCTAGATCGAGGGCAAATAAAGTTTTACCTTTACTAAAAAGTTCGGTTTCTGGTGAATTGAGATATTTGGGTTGTTCATCGGTGAGAGTTCTGCCCCCAAAACCAATGACGCGCCCTTGCACATCGCGGATGGGAATCATTAGGCGATCGCGGAACACATCATAATAACCGCCCCCTTCTTTGCGCGATTTAATCAATCCCGCTTTTTCTACCAGTTGCACCGGATAGTGTCTATCTTCCACTAAATAGCGGTAGAGAGTTTCCCAGCCTGTGGGGGCATAACCCAAGCCAAACTGCTGAATGGTTTCTTCTTTCAGTCGGCGGTTAGATCGCAAATAGTGGCTTGCCTTTTGTCCTTGGGATTGTCTGAGGGCATGTTGATAAAACTGTGCCGTTGAAGCGAGAACTTCATACAACTGTTCGCGCAAAGACAGCTGACGCTGCAATTCTTGCCGTTGTTCGGGTTCGAGAGTTTGCACGCTTACTTGGTAACGCCGCGCTAAGTCCAGCACCACTTCCGCAAAAGAGCGTTTCCCCAAGTCCATCAAAAACTTAATGGCATTTCCCCCGGCTTGACAGCCGAAGCAATAATACATTTGCTTTGTTTGGCTGACTGTAAAACTGGGGCTTTTTTCATCGTGAAAGGGGCATAACCCGACAAAATCTTTACCCCGTTTGCGTAAAAGGACGTGTTCTGATACCACATCTACGATATCAGCACGTTGTTTAATTTCCTCAATTGTGTCTGGGTGTAAGCGGGGAATTTGCATATTAGGAGGCAGAAGTAGAGACGCGATTAATCGCATCTGTACAAGAGTTATTATTTCTCACTTGTCTTCGTCATCTTCCTCTTCAATTTAGAGAAATAACAAAGGACAAATGATAAAGGACTTCCGATCGCTATTATATTGTTGTTGCTAAGCGACTAATTATGTATAGAATTGCTTACCCTTAATTTTATCAGAGGAAATACTGTAGATGGGGCGTATTTTTATTTCAGCGGCTCACGGAGGCAAAGAAGCAGGAGGAATTGACCCAGGCGCGATCGCGGGTGGTACAACCGAAGCGAGGGAGATGATTCTGCTACGGGATTTAATTGTGACGGAATTGAGGGCGCGGAGTTTTGAAATTTTAGCAGTTCCCGACGATCTAAGCGCCGCAGACACGCTCAATTGGATTAATTCTCGTGGTCGTCGGGGCGATGTAGCTTTAGAAATTCAGGCAGATGCAGCTAACAGTCCTTCTGTACGTGGGGCTGGTGTTTACTACATTGCTAATAACAGCGAACGCAAGAGTAATGGCGAACTGCTGCTAGTAGGGCTGTTGCGTCGCGTACCCCAATTGCCTAATCGGGGAGTCAAGCCAGATACAGATAGTGGATTAGGTCGTTTAGCATTCTGTCGCCAGACAACGCTACCTGCATTGGCGATGCAAGTCGGATTTCTCAGCAGTCCCGAGGATCGGTTTTTGCTGCAAACTCGTCGCCGGGATTTTGCTTTGGGTATTGCTGATGGTCTGGCCTCTTGGAGTCGTGTAATTGACCCCAATCCTGGAACTCCTGCGGAACCGAATTATCCGGCAATCAATATCAATATCAATGGGCAAAATTACTCGGAGCAAGGAGTCTTAGTTAATGGTAATGCTTACATCCCCATTGATTTAGTGGATCGCTTGCGGATTGACTTGTCAAAAGCGCCTAATGTCAATCGTATTACCTATCGGAAAGTAGTATATGTCAAAGCCGTGGAACTGCGGGATTTTAATGTTGCGATCGCCTGGGATGCTGCTACTCGCACTGTTAGCTTGCGATCTAATTTGGTAGTTTGTTCTGGTCAATTTGACCGAGTGATATCGAACGGTAATACTTCGGAAGTGCAGTTGCAACTATTTCTGAGAAACAACAATGAAAACGCTTTGGTAAAATTTCCTGACATCCCCAAACTTTATCGAGAAGAAGCCGCCACAGAGGGAGTGAACTATGACATTGCTTTTTGCCAAATGTGTGTAGAAACTGGATTTTTACGCTTTGGCGGCGATATTAGACCCGAACAAAATAACTTCGCAGGCTTAGGTGCAATTGGTGGCGGTTCTGAGGCTGCATCTTTTCAAAGTGCCAGAATTGGTGTGAGGGCGCACATTCAACACTTGAAAGCTTACGCGAGTCTAGAACCCTTGGTGAACGAAGTTGTAGATCCACGGTTTCGCTTCGTCACCCGTGGAATTGCCCCATTAATCGATCAGCTATCAGGGCGCTGGTCAGCAGATTTGGACTATGGTGCAAAGATTACAGCGATGGTTAAACGATTGTATGAGTCAGCAGGGCTATTATAGCGGTTCTCATTTGCATCACAAAAACCTCACCCCATCCTATCAAACACGCTTCTGTTTATGATTGGGCTGAGGTTTTGATATCGTGTCCGGTTAAAGACTTACAGCAGAATTCAGAATTCAGAAGTAAAACAGGCTTTATGCCTGGCTTTGAGACTTAGCTTGGTACTTCACTAACTTGAAATTTGCTGTAATTACTGTTGATGTGGTTTTTGTAGTCTAGATAACAAAATTCTTCACTTTTTGCAGCACAACTTTAAGTTGATTCTTAAGTTTGCGATCTTGAATCGACAAGATTGAGGTAAATGGCGAGACTTAATTTTAGCAGAATGAAAGTCGCTCTTAGGTTTACTGCTTTGAAGCCTGTGACTTTGAACTTTTACACAATTCTTAAAGGAAAGTGCTTTATGTTAACATTCTCTAAATTAAGTAATATTTACTTTATATATAAATTAAATAAAAATTTAATTTTTTTAAATTCAGTAGTAAGATTAACTTTTTTAACTTGTTTGTTTAAAAAAAGCTAATTTCTTTTTAATATTTGGATATTCAACTTAACATGCCAGAATAATTTACTTTGCATATGCGTATTGCACAATGTCTGAAAAAATCTCTTTACAAATTTGTGTGATAGATTATCTCTAAAATATATTTAAAATAAGAAGGTAATATTGATAACTTTGAAGTCGCCAGATTTTTTCTTTTCATAAAACACATGAGCTGACTAAGCAGTTTTTGAATTTTGTCAAACCTTAAGATCTCTTGGTAGTAATTTATTACTAGTTAAGCCAAATTGCTAATGATTGAAGATTGATTTCATCAACTATGAATGGTTTGCACACAAGTTTGTATTATGAAGAAATATCTGGTTTATTTGTTTTTTGCCACGTGTTTCATAACATCTGTATTAGTCGTGTCAATTAGTTTAAGCAGAGAAATAGCAAGGCTATATTGCATCAAAATTTTTCTATCTCTGGGGTGTCCGGGCTGTGATTCTTATCTTAATCTTACAACAATCATTTCTTAACCTTTAAGCGAATACGTTTGTAACTAGTACTTTAGATAGATACAAAATATGAGTAGTAGATTATGATGAGCTAGGAAGTTTTTTGACCAATTGTTACTGTATGATTTAATTAGAATAATGAGTAATTTTACAGTATTTAACAAAATTAAACTAAGTTATTTCTAAAATTAAATTTCCGCCTCTACTAGTTGCTCTTTTTGTAGTTGAAAATTTTGAATGTAGAGTTTGCCACCAACAAAATTGTGTAAATGACAGATGAAAACGAAAGAGTTCATATCGATGGAATTTTGAAGTTGCAATCTACTATAAGGTTCTGACTAAGGTTTTCGGATTAAAGTTATCTAAAAAAAAGGACTTGGGCACTTTTTAATTTTCTCTAGAAAAGGACTTGGGCACTTTGTGCCACTCTAAAAACCCAGACTGTGACTGTCTCACCGCTACGCTAAAACCACGGCGTTAGCTTTGGTTAACAGTTAGCAACTTCATATGAGTTCAACCCATTACCCTATCAATCCTTGTATGCCTCAATATCTAGAGCAAAAAACAAACATGTTAGTACTACCAGAGACGACTTTTGCTTCCTTTCCATCTTCATTTCCTTTGAATAAATCATCTATTGCAGATATCCAACCAAGTACGGCATTGGATACATCTTCTAGCAATAGCCAACAGTCAGCCCCGATTTCAGTGGCCTCTACAATTGTGAAAATGCTCGAAGACTTAGGAGTGGAATATGCGTTTGGTGTATCGGGAGGTGCGATCGCTCCGATATGGTACACACTACAACATAGTGCTATTAAGTTACGCCACTTTCGTCACGAAGCCGGCGCAGCTTTTGCAGCCACAGAAGCCTACTTTGCTAGCGATCGCCCCGTCGTCGTATTCACCACAACCGGGCCAGGAATCACCAACGCCCTCACCGGTTTACTGGCTGCACGCTGGGAAGATGCGAAAGTAATTTTTATCTCAGCTTCTACCTCAGCCCCGAAGCGGGGACGGTGGGCACTCCAAGAAACTAGCAATTACACCATGCCCAGTGCTGGAATTTTTACTTCGGAACCAATGTTCCATTACGCAACGACTCTCGAATCTAGTGAGGAACTACCAGAAGTCTATCGACGGTTAGCCAAAGGCTTAGCCAAACCAAATGGCTTTGTAGCCCACTTGAGTATACCTACCAACATCCAAACAAATTTAGTCGAGACATCTTTAACATCAGTAAATCTCTGTTTTACTCCACCAACAGCCAGCGAAGAAGCAATTTCCGAATGTGCAAAGCTGTTGTCAGAAGGGCCATTTGCCATCTGGGTTGGTTTTGGTGCCCGCTTGGCGGCTAAGGAAATTCGTCAGTTGGCTGAGAGGACGGGAGCAGGAGTCATGTGTTCGCCACGCGCTAAAGGTATTTTCCCAGAGGATCATCCTCAATTTGTGGGAGTTACCGGTTTTGCTGGACATGAGTCAGTTCTCAAGTATATGCAGGAGTCCCGTCCTTTACGGACATTAGTACTCGGAACGCGTCTTGGCGAATTTACCTCATTTTGGAACCCCGCAATGATCCCATCGCGGGGCTTTTTGCATGTAGACATCGATCCAGAAGTGCCAGGAACTGCATATCCATCTGCTGAAACACTCGCCATTCAATCGGAAGTGAGAATATTTCTCAAGGCTCTGCTCAAGCGCTTACCTAAGCGTCATCGGTCAAAAATCCAGTTTTTGACAAGACCTGAACGAAGTGCCATCAATCCCAATCAAGATAGCTTGGTGCGACCAGAAGTACTGATGAATCTCATGCAACGAGTCATCGTTGAAGGAAGTGATGCAATTGTCATGGCTGAGGGCGGGAACTCATTTGCTTGGGCAATTAATCTGTTGCGATTTACTAAACCGGGTCGTTTTCGGGTCAGCACTGGTTTCGGAGCTATGGGACATTTCGTTACCAGTGTCGTGGGTGCAGCACTAACACATCAAGGTAAGGCTGTGGCGATCGTCGGGGATGGGGCCATGCTGATGAACAATGAAGTCAGCACCGCTGTCAGCTACCAGATTCCTGCCGTTTGGATTGTGCTTAACGATGGACGCTACAACATGTGCCATCAAGGTTCACAGATGCAGGGTTACAAAGATATGGATGTAGACATTCCGCAAGCAGATTTCGTCATGCTCGCCCGCAGCATGGGAGCCGATGGCATCCGTGTGGAAAAAGAGTCTGACATCCAAGCAGCGTTAGAGCTAGCGATGGTTTCGACCAGGCCGTTTGTGGTTGACATAGTTATCGACCCAAGCAGACTTGCACCGATTGGAACTCGAATTTCTAGTTTGATTTCACAAGGCGCTAAGAATTAAAGGAGATTTTTATGGTGTGTTACCCAGTAGGCATTCGATCGCTAGCATTCAGCTTGCCGAGTATTAAGCGGACAAACGATTACTACAGAGAAAAATATCCCGAATTAATTGCTCAGTCCGAGCAAAAAAGTTTAGCAAAGTTGTTTTCAGTTGCTAACAGCCCCAGCAACGAATTTGATTTAAACATGTTGCCCTATCTTCAAGACCCTTTTCGTGGCACTGTCCAACGTTGGGTACTTGCTCCAGATGAATCGCCACTGATGCTACAAGAACGTGCGGCTCGTGAAGCTCTCAACGCAGCAAACCTAACTCCTCAAGAAGTTGATTTAATGCTCGTCGCCTCGATTTGGCCGGAAAAAATCGGATTTGGCGATGCTGCTTTTTTAGCCCGTCAGCTGGGCTTACAGGGTGCTGCTTGGAATCTTGATGCAGCCTGTGGGGTGACTCCAGTAGCGCTAGAAACTGCCTGTGCTTTGGTGCGATCGCAAGAATACCGCAATGTGTTAGTAGTCATTTCATGTTCCTACTCTCGCTTCTTTGATGAAGACGATACCCTCTCGTGGTTTATGAGTGACGGTGTTGGAGCTTTTGTGGTCAGTTCGCTCGCACCGAACCAAGGTATCCTCGGCACAAAGACCATTCATACTGCGGCTCTATGTGACATTTTTTTTGCGAAACTCACAGAAGACGAGCAGGGTAATCCAAGGGTACATATGCGGATGGACAAAAGTGCCAATAAAGCAATCCGCGAAACTGCTGTCGGACAACTGCGGATGTGTTGTGAGGGCGCAGTTACCGCCGCTGGTGTAACTATTGACCAAGTTGACTTTTTTATTTTTAATACATCTACTGCTTGGGCGGCACAATTTTGCACGCAAGTACTGGGCATTGACATAGAGCGCACAATCAATCTTTATCCCCAGTATGCAAACATCGGCCCAGTAATCACCGTAGCTAATCTGTACTATGCTGCTCAGTTGAACAAAATTCACGAAAACGACTTAGTTCTCATCTATGGCTTGGGGGCAGCAGGTGCTGCCTCTGCAAGTGTGATGCGTTGGGGCGATGTAGCGCTAGGTTCCGTTCCACATCTTGACCTTGACTCGATACTGACAAATTCCTCAGACCGTAGCTTCGCTCTTTGTTAAAACATCTCCAGTCTTTGAGTATGCAAAAACAAATTCTGGCAGCAGGATTTTTCCTGGTATCTTTGATGTTGCCGCTGAAAGTCTCAGCACAGAGTTATGATGATATTTATGTCTTTGGCGATAGCTTTTCTGATACTGGTAATGTATTCAATTTGACATCAGGCGCTATCCCCCCAAGTCCAACTTACTTCAATGGACGTTTTTCTGATGGCCCAGTTTGGGTAGAATATCTTGCCTCCGAGCTGAAATTAACTGTTAATCCTAACACTAACTTTGCTTTTGGTGGTGCTACCACGGGATTTGAGAACGTTGGACTTCCGATTTTTCCAGGGTTGCAGCAACAGATAAATGACTTTACAACAGCTCATCTGTCTGCCGACCCAAACGCCCTTTATATAGTGTGGGCTGGCATCAATGATTACCTTGATTACTTTTTCAATAACATTCCTAACCCAACTCAGTCAGTGGCAAATCTATCAGCAGCAATAACCTCCCTTGCTGCTGTTGGCGCTCAAGATATTATGGTGGTTAACTTACCAGATTTGGGAAAGTTTCCGGTTACGGGGGGTAATAGTCATTTCAGCTACCTCAGTAGTTTGATTAGTACACATAACTCCGGCTTGGCCGCGTCCCTTAACTATTTGAGCCAGAAGCTTAGCCCTGATATTAACATTATCCCTGTTGATGTTAATGACTTATTCGATCGGGCGATCGCTAATCCAGAAGAATTTGGTTTTACGAATGTGACCGACTCTTGCATCGGAGACTCACCAGTAGTACCTATCGACATTCCTACACAACCAATTAGATGTATCCCAGATAAGTTTTTGTTTTGGGATGAAGTCCATCCCACAACCGCCACCCATAAGCTAATAGAAGGATTTGCATTTTCAGCTCTCTTAAAAGCATCTGTCCCTGAACCTTCTGCTGTGTTGGGAGTCTTGGTATTTGGTGTAAGTGCAGTATTGCTACGGAAACGTAAACAGCAATCTTTAACCTACTAAATAAATCGCAGTTTAGTAGTTTAGTAGTGGCGTGTCAAGGCTAAAGTAGTGCAATAGAAAAATTCGATTATGTGTCTAAACTTCAATTTTTCAGAGATTTTTAATGCAACATTTTAGCCTTGCCATGCCAGTAGGGTGCGTTATAGCGAAGCGCAACGCACTAAAAGCATCTGAAATGTGCGTTAAGAAAATAGCTTTTGATTAAATCTAATTCCTGATGAAGACTCTATCCCCTATAAGGAGAATTTTGATGAATCAACACACTTGTGTAGACATTCAAAAACCAAAGACGGATGAAAAGCTACTTTGGGATATTATCTCTGGCAATATTGGATTTGGAACCTTCCTCGTAGCCTATGACCTTAAGCTCTTTCCACTTCTAGCTGAAAAACCACGGACTCTGACAGAAGTCTGTGAGATACTAAAAATTCATGAGCGTCCGGCTAAAGCCCTTTTGGCAATGAGCGTCTCTCTGGGACTTTTGCAAGTCCAAGATGACTATTATTCACTCACCTCGTTTGCAGAAGATTATCTTTTGGAAGGCAGCTCGACTTATTTAGGTGATTTCTTAGACTTGACAGTTGCTACCGCCTCTGTGTACTCCTTCGAGAACATCAAGAAAGCTGTACTTTCCAATTCCTCACAAATTTACTCTGGTGAAAAACTTTTCCAGACCCATGAAAAGCAGGCTGACTTGGCGCGTGCTTTTACCAATGCAATACATAGCCGTAATCTGGGGCCAGCGCAAGCTTGGCCAGAAGTCCTCGATCTATCAGCACACAGGCTCTTGCTAGACATCGGTGGCGGCTCTGGCGTTCACGCTATTAACGCAACTTTGAAATGGTCAAACTTACAAGCTCTGATTGTGGATCTCGATCCTATATGTGAAGTAGCACAAGAGTTTGTCATACGCCACGGCTTACAAAGTCGCATCAAAACCCAAGTGAGTGATATGTGGAGTCAGCCTTTTCCCACAGCCGATATCCACTTTTACTCTGATATCTACCATGATTGGCCGCTAGAAAAAGGCCGTTTTCTCACTCAAAAAAGCTTTGACAGTTTGGAGAGAGGAGGCCGCATCATTATTCATGAAATGCTTTACGACGACCAAAAACTCAATTCTTCTGCTGTTGCTGCTTATGACATTGCCATGCTCTTGTGGACAGAGGGTCAGCAATATTCAGCTCGTGAGTTATCAACAATGCTGATGGATGCAGGTTTTACTAATATTGAAGTTAAGCCGACTTTTGGATACTGGAGTATTGTCACTGGTTGTAAACCGTGAGAAGGGTTGGGAGAGATAAAATTTCTAACTCTTGCACAGACGCGATTAATCGCGTCTCTACTCAACACTCAATCGCCCCTAATGCTTTGAGAGTGGAGATAGTTGCAAAAGTTACACCTGTAACGCCATTGATGTTCATACCTTCGTAGTGTCTGGGGCTTTTGAGAGTTTCTAGACACTCACCACTTTTGACATCCCAAAGCTTAATTGTCGCATCCTCGCTAGCACTAACTAATGTTTGATTATCAGGACTAAAAGCAACTGACCAGACCCACTTAGTATGTCCTAACAAAGTTTTGATACAGTTGCCTGTGCTGACATCCCACAATTTCACTGTTTGATCCCCACTACCGCTAGCTAAGATGCAACCATCCGGACTGAAGACGACTGAGTACACACCTTGTTTATGTCCCTGCAAAGTTGCTAAACAATTACCATTACTGACATCCCACAGCTTCACCGTTTGATCCCCACTGCCACTAGCTAACGTGCGACCATCCGGACTGAAGCTAACTGACCATATCCAGTCAGTATGGTTGAGAGTATTAAGGCAGTTCTCAGTGCTAACATCCCAAAGCTTCACTGTTTGGTCATGAGAACCACTGGCCAGCAACTGACCATCCGGGCTAAAAGCAACAGACCACACTCGATGGGTGTGGTCTTGCAAGGTCTTGAAACATTGACCAGTGCTGATATCCCACAATCCGATCGTTTGGTCTTGAGAACCACTAGCCAGTGTCTTACCGTCTGGGCTAAAGGACACAGACCAGACCCGATGAGTGTGTCCGTGCAAAGTCTTAAAACATTGACTTGTGCTGATATCCCACAGCCTCACTGTTTGATCCTCACTGGCACTTGCAAGAACGCTACCATCTGGACTAATAGAAACTGATGTCACCCGACTACTGTGTCCGCGCCAAGTTTTCAGCCGTTGACCAGTATTGGCATCCCACAAACTCAATGTTTGGTCGTTACTGCCACTAGCAAATATGCAACCATTGGGACTGAAGGTGACTGACCAGATCCCACTGGTACGACCCTGTAAGACGCGAAGACATCGACCAGTGTTAATATCCCACAGCCTAACTGTTTGGTCATCACTTGCACTTGCCAGCACTTGTTTGTCTGGACTAAAGGCTACTGCCCACACCCTGGTGTCATGTCCGTGTAGAATCTTGAGGCATTGACTTGTGCTAACATCCCACAGCCTTACCGTTTGGTCATCACTGACACTTGCTAGGTTACAACCATCCATACTAAAGGCAACAGAATTTACCAAATCAGTATGACCCTGCAAAGTACTAAGGCATTTACCAGTATTAACATCCCATAGTTTCACTGTTTGGTCGTGAGAACTACTCGCTAACATTTCACCATTCGGACTGAAGGCAACAGACTGGACTCTACGGGTGTGTCCCTGTAAGGTCTTGAGGCATTGATTTGTACTGATATCCCATAGCTTTACGGTTTGGTCGTCATTTCCAGTGGCAAGTGTGCGATCGCCTGGACTAAAGGCTACTGTCCACACCTGGCTACCCATTCCTTGTAAAGTATGAAGGCAAGTAGCAGTGCCGACATCCCATAACCTTACTGTTGTATCTTCACTACTACTGGCCAGCGTCTGACCATCTGAACTGAAGGTGACTGACCAAATACCACCGCTATGACCCTGTAAAGTTGTCAGACATTGACCAGAGTTAACATCCCACAGTTTGACTGTTTTATCATCACCGCCGCTGGCGAGAACTTGACCATCGGGACTAAAGGTAACAGGCCAGACCCAACCCGTGTGTCCTTTGTAAGTGTGCAGTTGTTTTCCATCTACGACTTGATACAAGCGCACTTCTCCATTAGTATCCCCTGTAGCCAGGAGTTTCCCATCTGGGCTGAATGCCACCGAATGAATACCGCCGAGTGTTTCTGCAAAAACACTTTTAGCTAAATTAG
Organism: Dendronalium sp. ChiSLP03b; assembly: GCF_034531165.2. Taxonomy (NCBI): domain Bacteria; kingdom Bacillati; phylum Cyanobacteriota; class Cyanophyceae; order Nostocales; family Nostocaceae; genus Dendronalium; species Dendronalium sp. ChiSLP03b. The sequence goes on from NZ_JAVRBR020000036.1 coordinate 38,940, forward strand.
CATTTGCGAAATTGGCATTGTGCAAATTCACATTCCGCAAGTCTGCTTGCCAAACAGTTAAATCAGAGAAATCATAACCACTTAGATCGGTTTCTAGATGGCAAAGCAGATTAAAAATATTTCCAGCCGTATAACTTTGTTCTAAGGGAGATGTTGCCCGTAGGATTGCTAAAATTTGAGTTAGCTGATTTTCTAGAGTTTTTTTACTTCTAAAGATAGCAAGCAGTCCTTCTATAACTGGTTGTAAGATGAGGTGAATTTCACTTTCTCTTACATAGTCTTTTGCAGTCGCTTTCATCAAAGCATGGCATCTGAAAATTTCGAGATTTTTAGTAAAAATTTCTTGACAAACTTGCTCTACTAATCGATTAATTACATATTCCATGACTACAGGTTGGAGAGTGAAGAGTGCTTCGCTGCGCTCAACTAGCGACCGCCTCCCCAAAGATTCCAAAATTTCTAGTAATTTTTGTAATGGTAGTGCTGATATAATATCTTTTTGTAATTCTGCAATAGAAATTGGCTCGTGATTAATTGCCAGCCAATATATGATTTCTTTCTCTAATTTTGATAAACGTTCAAACTGTTGTTCTAAGATATCCCAAATGTCACCGAAAACAACTGCATCTTGTTTTAAAAATTCTGAAATATTACCAGAGAATAAATCTTGAATAGTTGTTGCAACTACTTTTAGAGCTAAGGCATTACCTCCATATCGCTCAACTAATGTTCTCAGTTCATTATCAGCAGCAGATATCCCTTTAATTTTGAGAATTTCTTGACCATCATTTGCCAAAAGACCTTTTAGCATGAATGAACGAACGGATAACGCATATCCTTCCATTGATGCTATTTCTTTAGGTTTTTCTCTACTTGTTAGTATTAAACAGCTTTGATGCTCTGTTTCTCCTAACCGTGTTAAAAGTTCGCTATATCCTTCGTATCCCTCTCGATAACGTCCAGCCCGACTACCACTGCGTAAAATTGACTCTAGATTATCTAGAATCAGCAAACAACGATGTTGCTGTAAATAAGAAAGTAGTCGTGTGACTCTTTGACCTATACTTGCTGGTAGAATTGCTTCTGTTTCTCGTTCATCAGAAAGAAATTGAATTAAGCTAGCTAAAAGGGTATTTATTGGTGGAGCGTCTTGTAGCGATCGCCAAATTATATACTCAAAATTCTCCTTAATTTGTTCTACAAGCTTAACAGAAAGAGAAGTTTTACCAATCCCCCCCATACCTAAAATTGCCACTAGCTGACAGCGTTCTCTCAAAATCCACTGCTCTAACGTGGCGATTTCTTCTGTACGCCCATAAAAAACCGATGCACCAATTGCTTCACCCCAATCTAGGTGTCGAGTTTTGTCTGAATTTGTATAGTCAGCTTTATCTAACTGTAAATCAAAAGCTTGGAAAAAAAGCTCAAGTGACTTTTTATCAACTCCTTCTTCACGAGATAAAACCCTAGAAATAGTAACAGAATTTATGCCGACGCGATCGCTTAAATCTTCAAGGGTATATCTATTTCCGTAATTTTCCTTGTCTTCAAAGGCAATTTTCCCAAATTGCAGCTTTTGTAATCCTTCAGGTGTCAGAATAATACCGCGCTTGCGTTTTTGCTTTGTAAGCTGCGTCATTGCTACTAACCTAATTAATGTAACATAAGTAACTTAAATTACTAATACATGACTCACTATGAATCTAGCTATCTTTAAATTTGTAGCTGCAACTGAATTTAATGCTCTTTTGCAACGCCCGCTTGTCATCATGGGCGATCTATCAATAACTTTAGGTTAAGAAAAAGAGTTAAAAAGGTAAAGGTTTAAATTCAACCCTGACTTTTTGTCCTTAGCTTTTTACCAAACCACAAGAAAAGCCGTTAGTGCTAATCCGAAAAGTATTGATTAATAAACAGCAATAAACATCAACACCTAAAGTCTCCGTGTGGAGTATAGCAACGTAAAAAAGGACTTAAGTCCTTCAGATATATTCTGCAAAAACTCTTTAAAAAACTTAAATTTTTTAGATTTTTTGAGACAAAGAGATATCGAACTCTCGTATGTACTGAAACAAAATTAATTACACACTTATAGGGAGAGAACAGGAAATAGGGAATAGACTGTTGCTCGTTGTCTCTTGCCTGAATGTCGCGCTCGAAAGGTGAAACCCCTGCTGTGACTGGGTATAGGAGTGTAGGGGTAGGTCATAACAATTGTTGACTCGCTTGTATCTTGATTTCAAAGCCAATTCTTTCCCTTATACCCTTACACCCTGTCCTAGTAAGGGTTTCACCTTTACAAGCGTGCCATTCATCTCAGAATCTATTCTTTATCAGCCAGTTGTACCAGTCACGCGACCATATTGGCAGTTTTCGGACATGTCTGAGGGTGTCGTAAGTGTAGCCATACCTTCTAAGATTTAGAGTGTCTTTGGGCGTAACGATGTCATAGGATGCAAATTTTGGTAGCAGAGATTGTATATCTCCCGGGCCTATTTTTCCTGGTGTAGACTGTCCTCCATCCCAAGGCCACATAGGGTCGTTGAGATTATGTCCGTAAGGCTGGTTTGCTTTTGGATAAAAAGTCTTCTTAATGCGATCGCTCTCTTGCCATTGGGCCCAGAGGCGATCGACGTTAGCATGATGCAGCCAGAAAACTGGATCGTTGGGAGAACCAGGAACATTGCTCATAGTACCTAATCTTTGCAGCAAAAGAGGCGGAAACTGAGTCAAATCAGCAAGCACCCCACCGACCAATCCATGAAGGTAGTTATGAGTAAATACACCTGGAGTTTCATTACCGTTTTCATCTACGGTAATATCTCCTTCTATGGCAGGGCGAAACTGAAGATAGTCATTGATGTTGAGCAAATTATTAATTTCTGTTTGAGATATGGGGTAGTTGTTGGCAGGAGGTATTTGGAGAAAGCGGATCAGTGCCGTCCCCAGAGTTTCGTTTGTTGCTTGATTAATATGTAAGTTCTCGTTCAGAACCCAATTATCCGCCGGAGAAAAATTACCATACTGAACAGAACCCCCAAAAAAACTACCTGCACCTGGAACATTGATTGTTACTCCTGTGCCATTTACTCCTAAAAAGTCGGGTTTAAACATAACTTCAAGAGCTCTAGGATCTGTCCAATCCCAATAGGGGATAGTTATGTCGGGTTTGACTGACTGCAAAGCTTCTTCAAATCGTTTTAAATATTCACGATGCCAAGGCAGAAATGCTGCATTTCCATGAGCAGCATCAGTTCCTGCTGCTGGCCCAGAAGGAAGTGACATCATATTGTGCTGATTTGCATTCACGCCTCCCGTATGCGTTGAAGAGAACCCCATAGCTCCCACATGTACTGCAACAATTTGGTCATAGACACTGATGTTATTGCCTCTGGGGATTGTGTTTTTTAATGTCTTAATAGCATTAACAAAGTCTGCTTTTTCTTGTGGAGTCAGGTCAATAACGTTCTTTCTGACTAAGGTGGTGTTCATTGCTGGAGTTTTCACCATAGTCATGACAAGAATCATGCCAACAATTAACAAAATGATTGTTTGACGGAGAAGTTTTAAGGTATTTTTTCTCTGCTTGAAATGTTGTCTCCACTTTTGAACTTTTCTAGTGAGTGTACTAGTAAAAGTGTCGATTTTAGGTTTCATTTAAATTAGCCCCTCATGAGAGTAGTTATGCGATCGCATCTGAGTTAGGAGAGATGCGACGCCAGTCGCTACAACAGGGGTAACCCCCGCAACGCGCTGGCTCATTAATCGCGTCTGTACAAGAGTTAGTTATCAGTACCGCGTCTTTGCGTCTCCACGGCAGTTGATGCCAGTCCGCTTAAGTCGGGAGACCCGCCCACGCGGCTGGCTCCTCCACTTTGGGAAACCCCAAGACCCTTCGGGTGACACTCCTGCGTCGCTAACACTAGTCACCTGCGAAGGAAAACCCTCCCGTAGTGCTGGACTCACCGCACTACCTCCTCATCTTCCCTGAATGGTTGCTTAAAGTTCATAAAGGAGGTAAATCTGGTTACTAAATAATCTGCCATCAGCATCTGTACCAGACCTTCTGTGTTTTTGCAATACATCGGTTGCTGTTGACTGTCAGCCATAAACAGTCAATAGTCAATTGTTAACCAACTGTTAATAATTGGATTGGATTATGTATTTTGGAGTTACATATTTACGGGATAATTTGGCAATTAAAAAATTTCTTCCCCTGCTTCCCTAGCCTCCCCTACTTGCCTCAATTCATCCCACTGTTCTGCAAGTCGGTATTTTTTATTTGGAAGTCTCTAATAGCCTGTAGCGTTAGTTGCAGCTAAAATTTGAGAATATGATTTACGTAATCAACTATCGTTCCATCACTCTCAGCAAAAGAAAATAAGAAATCCTCGCAACACGAGGAGTCTGAAATAGGGTCTCGCATTCGATTCATCAATGCAATTAGTGTTAAAAAGCTAATAGATAAATTACTAAAAAGCAGACAGTTTGTATTGCTAGTATAGTCTTAAGTAAACTAAGAATTAAATCTTGTAATTCATTATCCACAGAGGTATTGTCAGAGTCAGGCAAGCTACCAGCTCGTACTCCAACATGATGCATTTACCGCTTCTCTGAATAATTCGATCGCAGATGTAGTTATTGGGTCTTGCCTCTCCACAAGCGATCGCGTTTGCATGAACTGATGTTCTAATTAAATCTCAGTATTTAGCTATGCTGAAGGGGAATCGACATTATACATCATAAAGTTTTGTTGCGGTTAATACCGCAGTAGAAGTAGCGCAAAGTGGAAAATTTTGCAATCTTTAATCCTAAATCTACTTAGCGTATAGTCATAATCTGTCCGCACGCAACAAGAACGTATATGGTTCGAGAGCTTGAAAGAAAACGCCAGAGTACACAGTTTCCAGAAACTGCACCGGCTGCCAATCCCGTATTTTTTAGAACTTACAGTCGCCGTACAAAGGCAGGACTGAGGGAAACATGGGATGAGGTATGCGATCGCACCGTCCAAGGTTTGATCGACTTGGGGAAGCTACGCCCAGAAGAAATTGCCACACTCAAGGACATGCAACAAAACCTAAAAGCTCTGCCCAGTGGGCGTTGGTTATGGGTTGGTGGCACAGAGTGGATAGCTAAACCAAAGAACTTTTCTGGGGCTTATAATTGCACCTCTACCAACCTAGAAGACTGGAGTGCTTTTGGGTTGATGATGGATCTGGCAATGATGGGCTGCGGTACTGGAGCCATCATAGAAGCAAAATATATTAATCAGTTACCCCCCATACGCAATTACCTGCACGTAACTGTAGAAGGTGAAATTGGTAGTACTCCTAAGCACCTGCGTCGTGAATATACTGAAACCCATATAGCAGGCAACAACGTCATTATTCACGTTGGAGATAGCCGTGAAGGTTGGGTTAAATCTTATCAAACCCTCTTAGAACTCTCCACTGATGAACGATTTGCCAAGGAAGTTCAAGTATTAGTTAATATCAGCGATGTCCGTAAAGCAGGAGAAACTCTCAACGGCTTTGGAGGAATGGCTAATCCTGTAAAATTGCCCGGACTTTATCAACGTTGTGCATCCATCCTGAATAAAGCTGTAGGAAGACAATTAAATTCAGTTGAATGTTGCCTTTTAATTGATGAAGCTGCGGTAACAATTGTTGCAGGTAATATCCGAAGGAGCGCGGGGATGCGTCAGTTTACAGCTGGCGATCGCTTGGGAGCAACAGCCAAAGATAACTTGTGGCAGCAAGATGAAGAAGGCAACTGGCGAATCGATCCAGAGCGCGATGCTCTGAGGATGGCAAACCATACCAGAGTTTTTCACCGTAAGCCGACATTAGAAGAATGTATTGATGCTGTTCGCAAACAATATTACAGCGGCGAGGGAGCAATTCAATGGGCTGGCGAAGCCGTAGCTAGAGCTAATTGTGATTTGCTACCAACACAAGCATTAAAAGTTGATTTCTTGAAAGCTTACGAACAAGGAACAGCAAAGCAGTGGTTGCAAGAACGCCATCCTCATCTTGATACTAATGAGCTAGAACATCGTTTGGCTCGCTATGGGCTAAATCCGTGTGGTAAGTAATTTTGCCTCACGTTAAACACCGGGGAAAATCGGTGAACCCTGCGATTGGGAATACCGAGGTAATCAAAGGAATTAAAGCATCTTTGACACCGTACAGACTAGAGAGTGAACCTTTTTAAATCATAAAGATCAAAGAAATACGCGATTTAAAAAGAATATAATCTGGGTTTTACCTCCGTTATTTACAACGGCTCCACGAGTCTCCGGCTACTAATATTATTTTGATTATTTAGTAGAAAATATAGTCGGATCTACGAGGAATCACGAACTCGTAGAACTAGAGGATAAAAAGCCTCTGGGATAACAAAAATGGAAATTATTGGTAGTAACTTTCACTGTAATTTATCAGAGGTTCATCTCAATCAAATTGACCCATATAACTACAAAGAACAAGAGGAGGCATTCACAGCTGGCGCGTTATCTGTAGCAGCACTTTTAAATCACAAATTTTTAGAACCCCGCTACCAAGAAAGCCGGGAATTAGACCCCATTGTGGGGGTTTCTTTCACAGGTTTATTTGATTTCTTTGTCCATGCTTTTGGTGTCGATTGGCTGCGCTGGTGGGCAGAAGGAAGACCTGCCACTGCACAAGGATTAGCATTTAAGCGCGAGGAAGAAAAATATCTAAGTTTCTGGAGAGAGACTGTACATCGAGTTGTTTGGGATTATTGCGATCGCCATCATCTCAAACGTCCCAATCGCTGCACAACAGTCCAACCTAGTGGTACTAAAGCTTTACTAACTGGTGCGAGTTCCGGATGGCATCCCCCCAAAGCACAAAGATTTATTCGGCGGATCACCTTCCGCAAAAATGACCCAGTAGCCTTGGCTTGTATTGACTACGGTTACAGCGTCATCCCCTCCCAATCTGACAAAGATGAACAGGGCAATTTGTTAAACGATCCCTTCGATCCCCGTGTCAGCGAATGGTTAGTGGAAATCCCCGTTTCCGTACCTTGGGCTGATTTAGCAGGTGCAGATCAAATAGATGTTTCTAAGTTTTCAGTTTTAGCCCAACTCGATTTTGTCCTGCAAGTTCAGCGACACTATGTGACACACAATACATCAGCGACTCTAGAATTGCGATCCGAGGAAGTAGAAGTTCTTGGGCAAAAGATTTACGAAGCGATCGCTAATGATGAAGGATATATCTCAGCAGCTCTTTTAGCCCGTTTTGACGATTTACAATCATTCCCGCGTTTGCCGTTTGAGCCAATAGATAAACCAGCATACGAACGTTTGAGTCAAGAGGTAAAAGCACGGCGCAAAACAGATGATTTTTGTGCGGTTCTCAGCCGCTATGATTCAGGTGAGATGACAGAGGCTGGCCCCAGTGGCTGTGACTCTGATAAATGTATGTTTCCAGATCAGCAACCAACTTCATAGGGACTGGGGATAAGAGAGCAGAGGAGGCAGTGCGGTCTTGGGGTCTCCCCAAGTGGAGGAGCCAGCCGCGTGGGCGGGTCTCCCGACTTAAGCGGACTGGCATCAACTGCCGTGGAGCAGGGGAGGCAGGGGGAGATGAAGGAGAAAAAATTAATACCTCAATCCTCAGTCGCCAATCCCCAATCCCCAATCCCCAAGTTACGATCGATTAAAAAGTGGTAATTTTTACGGCAGCGTTTGGAGATTGCTAATGTTCATTAATGAATTGTCACCAATATTTAAACAATTTACCCAGCACCCAGTCTCATTTTTGGGTGGGTTTGTCTCTGGTGTATTTCGACTCAACCTTGCAGACGATCCCGTTAAAAGCTGGTTAGATCGACAGGTTCATACCAGCGGTTATTCTGCTCTAAACACTCAAGTAAATAATGGCAAAGCTACAGGCCCTCAACCAATTTCGATAGAATAAGTTTTCGTTATAGAAATAGATTGGGTATTAAACAGTCAAAAGTTAAAACAAAAGAATCTTTGCCTCTTAACTTTTGACTTTTACCCTTCGGGTGACGCTTGTACCTCGCTACCGCTACGCTAACATCACGGCGCTACCTTCCCAACGGAATGTCTTGGGAACCGCAAGGAGACACTGCCTCACGAATTACGGGTTGGGGTACTAGTTGCTATTTGTCAGGAACTATCTATCTAACTACTTCAAAGTTGCGTCATTTTAACACGAAAATGTAAAAATTATTAAATGTATAAGATTGACTGATTTTGTGTTATTGGGGGTTTGTAAAATCCCATACTTTGAAAAATGTCACAATCAGTTATTATATGAGCGTATGCGTAAGTTCAGCCTCATGGTCAGTTTAGTTGAAGCTCATACCAGCATTATGGTTGCTGCCCTACAACATTCACCATCTGTAAATTAGGACAGATTATGCAATATTTGCAATTTTTTTAGATCTGTTTCACCGCTGAACTAATCGCTCTTTGTTGAAAATTACGTGATCCCACATGACTATTTACGTTGGAAACCTCTCCTACCGCGCTACTGAAGAAGACTTGAGAGCCGTGTTTGCAGATTACGGCGAAGTCAAAAGAGTTGTATTACCTACCGATCGCGAAACAGGGCGTATGCGTGGCTTTGCTTTTGTTGAGATGAATGAAGATGCCCAAGAAGATGCCGCTATTACCGAATTAGATGGGGCAGAATGGATGGGTCGTCAACTCAGAGTTAATAAAGCTAAACCGCGAGAGGATAATAACCGACGAGGCAATTGGGCGAAAAAACAAGATTATTAAAGAGGGTAGCTCTCTAGCATAGCAGATAGTTTTTTAGTTATGCAAGATACCCGATTTTGTTAATTACGAATTACCGAAGAATTCAGAAGCCAGAATTGAGTTGGGTATTCTGTACGGCTAGATGGAGAATCGAGGTTTAAAGCCTCCGATTTTAATTGTGGAGAAGAAAAAATTTTTGCTCACTGAAACCCCTGACTTCAGGCATAGGGTATTCTGAATTCTGTCTTCAACAGGACTTCTCATGAATTGGTATAAAACTTCCGACCAGTTGTGAGCGTTAGGCGATCGCAACTAGTCGGTTTTTCCTGTATGTGTGAAGATATAAAACCTGCATTTCTTTAGTTTATCTAAAATCATATCTAAGTTAGAGACTTAACTTTCTAAGATAGAGGCAGCAACCATAAGTTGCGACACACGACTTTACTAACCCAACTAACGGCTAGCCGCTAGGGAGAACACAAAAATGGCTAAAACGCCAGAGTCTTTAGAGTTGTCTATTAACGAAGCGACAGACATAGGCTTAGATCGTGATTGTACAACCTTATCTCGTCACGTTCTACAGCAGCTTCAAAGTTTTTCGCCAGATGCACAGGATTTGAGTGCGCTGATGAATCGTATCGCCCTTGCCGGTAAATTAGTTGCTCGCCGCCTCAGCCGTGCAGGGTTAATGGAAGGCGTTCTCGGATTTACTGGGGAAGTCAATGTGCAAGGAGAATCCGTCAAAAAGATGGATGTCTATGCCAATGATGTATTTATCTCGGTGTTTAAGCAAAGCGGCTTAGTTTGTCGCCTAGCTTCTGAAGAAATGGATGAACCCTACTACATACCCGAAAATTGCCCCATTGGTCGCTATACCTTGTTGTATGACCCAATTGATGGCTCATCAAATACCGATACCAACCTCAGTTTAGGTTCCATCTTTGCCATTCGCCAACAAGAAGGAACCGATAGTGATGGCAAAGCAACTGACCTACTCACCAACGGTCGCAAGCAAATTGCTGCCGGATACATCCTGTATGGTCCCAGCACTATGCTGGTCTATACTATAGGTAAAGGCGTTCATTCGTTTACCCTAGATCCCAGCTTAGGGGAGTTTATCCTCACAGAAGAAAACATCCAGATTCCCAACCACGGCCCTGTTTATAGCGTTAACGAGGGGAACTTTTGGCAGTGGGAAGAATCAATGCGGGAATACATCCGTTACGTTCATCGTACAGAAGGCTACAGTGCCCGTTATAGCGGAGCAATGGTGAGCGACATCCATAGAATTTTAGTTCAAGGCGGTGTGTTTCTCTATCCAGGCACAGTTGAAAAACCAGAAGGTAAATTGCGCTTGCTTTATGAAACTGCTCCTTTAGCGTTTTTGATAGAACAAGCAGGCGGTCGCGCTACTACAGGATTGGTAGATATCTTGGACGTAGTGCCAAAAAAACTGCATCAGCGCACACCTCTAATTATTGGTAGCAAAGAGGATGTGGCTAAGGTAGAGTCTTTTATTCAAAATGGTCATTAGATGAGGATGTATTGATCTGAGAAATTTGGGATTGGGGATGCAGAATAGCGCTTTGTGAATATGAATTAGAGATTATCTCAGCCGGCCGATGCGATAAGTGATTGGCAAAGTCAAAATTCAAAAGTCACCATTAAAATTCGATGGGTTTTGCCAACTTCACTGGGAAATATCTTTAACAGGAGTGAAATAACATAGCTATGGCAACCAATCATCTATTAGAGATAAAAAAATGCGGTCAAAGTATCTGGATGGATAATTTGAGCCGTGACATTATTCAATCAGGTGAACTAAAAAACCTGGTAGAAAATCAAGGAATAAGTGGGATTACCTCCAACCCTGCCATTTTTGAAAAAGCGATCGCAGGCAATGCGATTTATGATGCCGACATAGAAGCTGGAATCCGTGCAGGTTTACCAACCTACAAAATTTATGAATCGCTAATTTTTGCAGATATCCGCAATGCCTGTGATATCCTACGACCTGTATATGAAGCCTCGAATAGACTTGATGGTTATGTGAGTATCGAAGTACCACCAACCATCGCCCATGATACGCAAGCCACAATCAACGAAGCCCGTCGCTATTTCCAAGAAATTGGGCGGGAAAATTTGATGATTAAAATTCCTGGCACAGAATCTGGTTTGCCAGCAGTAGAACAGGCAATAGCCGACGGTATTAACGTTAATATCACACTGCTGTTTTCTGTAGAAAGTTACATTAACACAGCTTGGGCTTATATTCGCGGCTTAGAAAAACGCTTAGCTGAGGGTAAAGACATCAGCAAAATTGCTTCAGTCGCTAGCTTCTTCCTTAGCCGAATTGATAGCAACATCGATGCCAAAATTGATGCTAAGTTAGCCAAAGGCGTTGATGATATTTCCCAAGAAGCAAAGCTAAAAGCTGTTAAAGGTAAAGTAGCGATCGCTAATGCCAAGATTGCATATCAAGAATACAAGAAAATTATTGAAAGCGTTAGCGAAGCTGCCCCGCAAGGAGGTCGCTGGCAAGCCTTAGCAGCAAAAGGAGCAAAAGTACAGCGGTTACTTTGGGCCAGCACCAGCACCAAAGACCCCAACTACAGCGACGTGATGTATGTCGATGAGTTGATAGGCCCCGATACCGTTAACACCCTACCACCATCGACAATTAAAGCTTGCGCTGACCACTGCGATGTAGCTAATCGCGTGGAAACAAACGTCGAAGAAGCTTACCAGCTCATCGAAAGCCTGAAAGACCCCGACATCAATATCAACATTGATGCCGTAATGGACGAACTATTAGTGGAAGGAATTGACAAATTTGTCCAGCCCTTCCAGTCCTTGATGAACTCTTTAGAAGAGAAAGTCAAGGTATTGTCGCCAGTATAAGGATTAGGGACTAGGGACTAGAGGCTAGGAAAATCTCTTCCTAATACCCATTCCCCAGTACCCAATCCCCAGTACCCAATCCCCAGTACCCAATCTAAAATCCAAAACTTCTATGGTTAGTCTGCTAGAAAATCCTCTGCGCGTTGGTCTACAACAGCAAGGGATGCCCGAACCTCAGATTATAGTCATATTTGGCGCTTCTGGTGACCTTACTTGGCGCAAACTAGTGCCAGCACTATATAAATTGCGACGAGAACGGCGCATTCCACCAGAAACTACCATTGTCGGTGTAGCACGACGAGAGTGGAGCCATGACTACTTCCGCGAACAGATGCAGAAGGGCATGGAAGAGGCTCATGCTGATGTTGATTTGGGGGAACTCTGGCAAGACTTCTCTCAAGGTCTGTTTTACTGCCCTGGGGACATAGACAATCCTGATAGCTACCAAAAACTGAAAAGCTTATTAAGTGAATTAGATGAAAAACGGGGAACACGAGGGAACCGCATGTTCTACCTCTCTGTTGCCCCGTCATTCTTTCCTGAAGCAATTAGGCAGCTAGGAAGTGCGGGGATGCTAGAAGATCCCTACAAACATCGTCTAGTAATTGAAAAACCCTTTGGTCGGGACTTGGCTTCTGCCCAGAGTCTTAACCAAGTCGTGCAGAAATATTGCAAAGAAAATCAAGTCTACCGGATTGACCACTACTTAGGTAAAGAAACAGTCCAGAATTTGTTGGTGTTTCGCTTTGCTAATGCGATTTTTGAGCCATTGTGGAATCGTCAATTTGTTGACCACGTGCAAATTACCGTGGCAGAAACAGTAGGCGTGGAAGACCGGGCTGGTTACTATGAAAGCGCTGGTGCATTACGGGATATGTTACAAAACCACCTGATGCAACTTTACTGCCTAACAGCGATGGAAGCGCCTAACTCAATGGATGCTGACAGTATCCGTACGGAAAAAGTGAAGGTGCTTCAAGCTACACGCTTAGCTAATGTTCACAATCTGTCGCGTTCAGCAGTGCGCGGTCAATATAGTGCTGGCTGGATGAAAGGACAACCAGTACCAGGGTATCGCACAGAACCAGGCGTTAATCCTAACTCCACAACACCCACTTATGTAGCGATGAAGTTTGTCGTTGACAACTGGCGCTGGCAAGGTGTTCCCTTCTATTTGCGTACAGGCAAGCGGATGCCGAAAAAAGTCAGTGAAATTTCCATTCACTTCCGCGACGTTCCTTCACGGATGTTTCAATCCGCCGCCCAACAAAGAAATGCCAACGTTTTGGCAATGCGGATTCAGCCGAATGAAGGAATTTCCCTGCGTTTTGATGTCAAAATGCCAGGGGCAGAATTTCGCACCCGTTCTGTAGACATGGACTTTAGTTACGGTTCCTTTGGGATCGAAGCAACTTCCGATGCCTATGACCGTCTATTCCTTGATTGTATGATGGGCGATCAAACATTGTTCACGCGGGCAGATGAAGTAGAAGCAGCTTGGCAAATAGTAACTCCAGCCCTTTCCGTTTGGGACGTGCCGGCAGACCCAACCTCCATTCCCCAATATGAAGCCGGTACATGGGAACCAGCGGAAGCAGAATTTTTGATTAACCAGGATGGTCGTCGCTGGCGCAGACTTTAAAAAGTTAGGAGTTAAGAGTTGACAGTTATGAATTAACAGCGATCGGTGATTAGTTCTAAATTAAGAGTTATGAGTTAATAATTTTTATCTTCTTACTCCTAACTCCTGTACAGACGCGATTAATCGCGTCTCTACTCTCAACTCCTAACTTATTCAAAAAAACAAGCTGACTACTCAAAACTACTATGACTCCCCAAGCTCCTACAATTTTTTCACTCCAAGCACCCAAGGATATTTCGCTTACAGAAATAGAAGGGGAACTGAATCAAATTTGGCAAAGTTACGGCATTACTGGCGAGGATGGTGGGCTTCCTGCTGCTACTCGAGCTACTACATTTACTTTAGTAGTTTACGAACCAGAAGAAACCCAATATCTATTGGCTACGTTGGGATTTTACAACGGCCCAATTGATGGAATATTAGGGCCTCAGATGGATGTAGCGCTGCGACAAGTACAAAAAAAATATGGACTGACGGAAACAGGAACAGCAACACCTGAAACCCTCGCAGCATTGCGTGAAGAATTTGCCAAACGTCAAGGAAACGGCGCTGCGGGAGACAATAGTTCTGGTAATTCCTACCACTTGAATGCTGCAAGTCCCAGGATTGCAGATGAAATCGCTCTCCGTAACCCCTGTCGCATCATTGCCCTGTTTCCGATTGCTGGTGAAGATGAAGGGGTCAAGGCTCAAGTTTCTGCCTATTGCCCCATTCAAAAACAATCTTCCAGTACACTCATTTGCTGCGAATACATAACTCTCAGCGGCACTACTGCTGCTTTAGAACGGGTGGGAGGAATGATTCCAGCATTGTTGATTGGTGGACTACCGAAGTTTCTCTGGTGGAAGGCAACACCAGACCCCAACAATTCTTTATTCAAGCGTTTGGCAGCAGTTTGCAATAACGTCATTGTTGATTCTTGCAACTTTAACAAGCCAGAAACTGATTTACTTAGCCTCCAAGAGTTAGTAGAAACTGGCGTACCTTTAGCTGACTTGAACTGGCGTAGGCTGTCAGCATGGCAAGAGTTGACAGCCGAAGCCTACGACCCACCTCACCGTCGCGCCGCTTTGACAGAAATTGATAGAGTAACTATTGATTACGAAAAAGGCAACCCCGCACAAGCGTTACTGTTTTTGGGTTGGTTGGCGAGTCGACTGGAATGGCTACCAGTTTCCTATCAACATGACAGCGGAGATTATGATATCACTCGGATTCATTTCGTTGCCCAAGACCAGCGGCAAGTAGAGGCCGAGTTAGCAGGAGTCCCAGTTGCTGATGTGGGTGAAATTATTGGCGACTTAATTGCTTTGCGCTTAAGTTCGACAAATCCGCAGGCAGATTGTGGTACAGTAATCTGCTCAGAAACTGGTGGTTGTATGCGGATGGAAACACACGGTGGTGCCCAAGCCGCAGGACTGTTTCAACAGGTGAGTTCACTTTCTGAACAGAAGGCAGAAGCATTGCTGAGTCAGCAAGTGCAACGCTGGGGCCGCGAATCACTTTTTGAAGAGAGTCTGACACTCATAGCGCAAATATTGAAGTTAGGAGTAAATTAGGTTAATTTTATTTGATTTGTAAAAATCACAAGGTTCAGATTCCCGACTTTTCAAAGGAAGTCGGGAATTTTGTTGTTTACCCAAATTTCGAGGTATTTTTGTGTTCATCTTTGGGTATTTAAAAATTGGGCAAAACGAAAAATTTTTCGCCATTCCCTATTCCCTACTCCCGATTCCCTGACTTTACGCTGTAATTTGGGGTTGCTCAAGTACTAGGCGGATGAGGGCGATCGCTCATACATTTAGAAAGAAGAGCCTTTTGCATAGGTAGATCTCAGCATGAAACGAACCAGGAAGTCTCTGCTGCTAGCTTTGAATTGGGTATTGCTGTCAATTGGTACGACGATTTTAATTATCTTGACGCAACCAACCCCCGTTCCAGCACAAGCACCTGCTTCTAGCACCATTGAAACTACAAGTACACCTAAAACAGAAACCTCTAAAGCCCAACAGCTAGAGGATGCGCTGCAACGTTCGGCAACCCCAGAAGCAACAGCAGCGCCACAACCATCGCCTAACCCAGAAGCGACTGAGCAAAGTAAACCTACAGAGACACAACCTACACCCAGCCCAGAAAACAACGATCCCAACAAGCCATCGGCGGAGGAACCCGCACCCACGCCAGAAGAAGTCGCCCGTCAGCTAAAATTTATCGAAGCGGATAGGCTGTATCTAGCAGGACAAATTCCAGAGGCCGAAAAACTATATCGCGAGATTAAACAACCGTTTACCAAAATAATTAAACCTCAAGAGCTCAAACCAGCCATACTTGACCCCGCACAACTATCCCCAGCAGGTAAAGTTTACTGGCGGGAAGCAGAGGCGGGGATAGCCAGTAAATTGCAAACCAGAACTTTAGTACCGCTGAAACTATTAGTTGAACAGTATCCAGAATTTATCCTTGGTAATATTCGCTATGCCGAAGTATTAAAACAATACGATCGCCCCAAAGAAGCGTTAGATGTATTAGAACGGGCATCTTCGCTTTATCCCGACCAACCAGAATTGACTAAAGTTAGAATTGCAGCCCTCGCCAAAGAAAAAAAATGGATGGAAGCATCTTTGGCGGCGCGTCAATTCGCCATTCTCAACCCTAATCACCCACAAGCACCTGAATTCACAAATTTAGCAGAAGAAAATCTTAAACGCTACAAATCTTATATCAGAGGAGAAATTAGAGGCAATGCGATCGCTAACATTATTACGGGTACTCTAGGTTACGCCGTGACTGGCAGTCTGCTCGGACCGTTTTCTGCTCTTGACTCCACCATTATGCTACTACGGGGTGAAGAATCCATCGGTGAGTCGGTAGCAAAGCAAGCTAAAAAACAGTTGGATTTAATTAAAGACGAAACAGTTGTCGGCTACGTTAATGAAATTGGACAGAAATTGGCAAAAGTTGCAGGACGCAATGAATTTAAATACGAATTCTTTGTCATCCCAGAGGAAAGCCTGAATGCCTTTGCCCTGCCTGGAGGTAAAATTTTTGTGAATGCGGGTGCGATCGCGAAAACAAACTCAGAAGCCGAATTAGCCGGATTAATTGGTCATGAATTATCTCACGTAGTTTTATCTCATGGCTTTCAATTAGTCACCCAAGGCAACCTCATCTCTAACGTCACCCAATATCTCCCCTTTGGCGGTACTGTCGGCCAACTTTTCGCATTCAGTTACAGTCGCGATATGGAACGTCAAGCTGATACTCTTGGCACACGTCTGATTGTTGCCACTGGCTACGCGGCTGACGGTTTGCGTAACTTAATGGCAACGCTAGAAAAACAACAGAAAAACGCTCCTCCCACTTGGTTATCTTCTCACCCAGGCGGTAAAGAGCGAGTTAGTTATTTAGAAGAACTGATTTCACGCAGTAAATACAATCGCTACGCTTATGAAGGAGTAGGGCGACATACTGAGATTAAAGCGAAGGTGAAACAACTGCTGAAAGAGAAAAAAGAACGAAAAGAAAAAAAGCAGGATTCTTAATGAATCAAAAAACAAAATTATTCGTCACTTGATGTATAAGAGAACTCCAACAAATAAATTATCCCCCTGGAAGTTCTTGACACTCAACAGTCAACAATTACAATGGGATATTTTTTGATTTGAAAGTCTCTAAATTCCTCACAATATTTCCACTGGAGAAGATTTATGTCATCACAACCGCTTAAATTCATCTTTTTAAGCAGTCTGGGTTTATCTTTGTTTATGGGCAATGCGGCATTTGCCCAATATGATGACCCTAACGGTGATGTTGTTGTACCAACAATACCGTCTGGTTCCTCGACATCGACAGGTACACCAATACCAATAAACACATCAACAGGTACACCTACTTCACCTACGGTTGTCAGCGGTACTCGGTTTGTCTGTCAGCCTTACAATGGACAGTACACCGTGATGTATCAGCCACAAAGTCAATCGGGTCAGTACTTTCCTTGGGCGACTCCTGCGGCTTTGGGTGGTGGTTGGGATCCACAAAGTCGTTGTACAGCAATTGCCAGTCGTTTGGAATCCTATCGTCCAGATGGTTTACAAGAACTCCAGACAGGTACATTAAATAATCAGAACATTGTCTGCGTGACAACTGAGGCTGACCCTTCTTGTCGAATTGTGCTAACAGTACCACCTAACAGAGATCCCTACACTGTACGCAATAACGTTTTCCAAAACTTAGTTTCTGCTGACAGCGGACAGCAAACTGTAGGAGTTAATACTTATGGTAGCCGTAGTGGGGGAGGAGTAAACGACTTATACAACTTAGGTCGCACACTTCTTGGCAGTGGCAATAATCGGGTTAGTTCATACAGAGGTGGCATCAATCTCAAACCTTTCCTCGACCCCAAAGATGGCGGTACCGCTAGAAGCTTGCGGAATGGAGTAGGACTTCGTCCCCAGTCTCAACCTTCTCAAGTCCCAACTCGCTTAAATCCTGGGAATTTCCGCTAATTCATGGTTGATTTTTTAACTTAAAATGTCCTTGATACCAAAGGTTGTGAGGAGAGTGCAAAACCTAATAGGCATAGCACTTTTCCAGTGACCAAAATAGTAAAATACAAATTTACACTAGGGTGGGCTGTTTGCTCACCCTACTTAATTTAACCTACTGGCGTGTCAAGGCTAAAATGTTGCATTAGAATCGCCTGTTTCATCGGTTTCAAAAATTGGATAAAGATGTTTAAGTTTGACACGCGCGTCTTCAGTAGTAAAACGCCAAATTACTTTACTGGCGGTACAGTTGCGTTGTTGTTGCCAAGCAGCCAACTCAGTAGAAAGTTTTTCTACACAAGGAATACGTTGGTCTAGACACTGTTGGCTCAAGACACTTAGTTCAATCTCGGCAACATTGAGCCCTTCGGGTTCGCCAGTTGCTTCAAGTCGGCAAAGCCGCCCAACGCACTGGCTCACCAACTACCATTACGAGGAGTATGATGAATCTCTAGTCGTCGTGCTAAACGATGGGCTTCATCTGCCGGAAATGCTTCGTACAGAGAAGCAATATTATGGGTATTGAGATTATCACTAAGTAATTTGACTTTGGTTGCTTGGGGGTAGTCCTCATCTAATAACTGACGTACTTCTTCGGCCCAGTCTACACGAGTCCGATGATCTCGATTGCTTACACGTCGCCAGCCTCGATTCGGGTCAAAAAACATAAATAAAGCTTGGACTCCTTCACGAGTGTAGTGATAATCTTCCTTTGCATCATGACCAGGGGTAATGGGAATCGACTCATAAACATGTCCAGTTAACTGTATAGAAGCCTCATCCATACAGATCAGGGGTTCATCTGGACTATGCTCTTGACTGTAAAGGTCTAAAACTACTTCCATTTGGGAAACAAAACGAGCTAAGTCTCGTTCCGGGATACAAAATCTTTGTGTTTTCCACGGACGTAATTTGTTTTTTTTAGTGTGCTTCTGACTGTCTCTTTTGAAATTTCTGTGATTATGTTTCTTTTTTGAATTTCTTTGGTTAATAGTCTCAAACTCCAATGTGCCTGTCCTGTGGGAGGGTCAGAACAACACAATGCGATAATTTGAGCTTCAGTATGACCATCAATTTTTCTTGGTACTGGTGGTGTTAATCGTTGACTACGATTTAGGGCTGGTTCTTCCCCAAGTTCAAGAAATCTTTTCCTAATTCTTCCTACCGTATTGCGATGCAGGTTGAGGGCGGAACTGATTTGTTCATCTGTCCATTTTTTCGTTGCACCCTCACCTTCATCACACATCAATAGTACTTGTGCGTGCAAGATTTTTTTGGCTGGGGCATATCCATTGCGACTCAGAGATTCTAGTTTTTGCCTCTGTTCGGTATTCAGTAACACTTTATCTCTACGACCTTTCCCCATTAGCTTACCCCATTTTGTACCAACTTTATTGCACTATTTTAGCCTTGACACGCCAGTAGTAGCGTGTCAATTAACCCGCTTGGTACTGATTTTTCAGTTTTTGCGTACTCAAATATTCAGATACTCAAATACCCGAAAATTGGGTGAGACTTAAAACAAATTCCAAATGCTGCATCAAATCTAATTTGACCTTTAATTAGGCATTGTTCTAATAAAGCCAGCAGCACTCTAAATGTGATTTGAACTATATTTTGACCAAACGGACAGGACATACTTCACTATCGACTAAGACAACATATAGTTTAAAGCTATAAATGGAGTTAAAAAACCTCAAAACTTAATTACAGCAAGCAACACAGTTTTTATAGTTCATTTGTACGTGTTCGTGATCGAGAGCAATAAAAACCAAGATATCGGGCGATCGCTTTATCACTCAATTTTTGGCTAAACATATTTTTGAACCATATTGTGGGTATTTTGAACCAAATTTTGACCGAAAGTTCAAAATTTTCGATTAAATTAGTGTGTCTTGCTCTGCATTTTTTACCAAGTCAAAAAATAAAATTTTGGGTTGCATTATGGTTCACATTTAAAACACGCGGACATAATTTAATTCATAAAGTTAGGTTGTTGATTGGCTCAAAAGCTTGAAATTACGTTAATTTTTGGTCACGCTATGGTTCAAAATTTGGTCATGCGGGGGGTAAAATCACACTAAATAGCTACAAATTTTGCGTATCCAAAAACTTGAAAATCTAAGTTGTTAGATATTTGAGTTTTTGACTATGCAACTTAAGTCAAGACGATCACTACTCGATGCTGCGCTAAATCGTAAAGCTCGTTATGCTCACCGTGACTACACACTCATGCTGATGATGTTTTGCTACGGGCTGAGGGTCGGTGAAGCTGTAGGTAAGGCGTGTGGGTTACGCTGTAACCTCAGTCATTATTGAGGCCCTAACCCAAAAATTTGGAGAGCCACCACAGAGTTAAACTAGCTAACCAGCTAACCAGCTAACCAATTAACCAGAATCATATTTTTATAGTAAGTTGGGGTGGGTGAAGTGCCGGATTAGCGATCGCTGTCGGTGTAGTTCTTTGGATGATTTTTGTAATTACTATTATTTTAACAAGTTATTGATTTATTTAACAAGTTAGTTTAGATTGGATGTAACAAGTTAAAAGCCATCAATAAAATGTCTCAAGCACTGCAAGACAAGGTAAATGAGCTATTTGAGGCAACCAAGGATTTACAAAGCCTCGAAGAAATCAAGCCATATTGTGAACAGTTTAATCAGTGGATAAACCAGCATACTAACTACAGTATTAAAAGCTTAGGTACTGTGTTGAGCAGAGTTGGTTTCTACAAAAAATTTAAGTCACTGCCATTAGAACAAGATAAAAACGCTGATTCTGTACCAAAACATGATACTCAAGGTAATGTAACAGGTTACGAATTAAAGCACTATGTTTTACTGCTGTGTGGACTCGACCCCAAAGACTGGGATAAGCGTAACCAGACCACAAGAGTCAGCTTACGTTTAGAAAGCAAAGGGCAAGAAATTAACCCGGATACTTATCTTCAAATTACAGGAGAACTTTTAGATAGCAATGACGTTCACAAAGTAGCCGTAGGTTTAATTGCTGCTACTGGACGCAGACCACATGAGATTGTTGCCCGTGCTAAATTTGCTCCTATTAAGGGTGAGGCTTATCAGGTTATGTTTACTGGACAAGGGAAGAAGCGGGGCGAGAATCCTGTCTTTCCCATTGCAACGCTCTACCCCGCAAGCTACATAATTGAACGGCTGAATTGGTTTCGTCAACAACCATCTACTGAGAAATTATTGGCAGAAGTGGTAATTGAGCATCCCAAAGATATCGAGGCGCAAAACCGCGCTATTGATAGCCGCCGCAATGGTTCACTCAATCGAGTAGTTCGAGATTATTTTGGGGATGAAGGCGATGAAAACCCGGTTCTCCCATTTCGCCAGGGAGAGGACAATAGTAATTGCAAAGCACTTAGGGCAGCATATTTGGCATTAGCTACAGGGCGTGATTTTCAGGGTTCAACTGGTTCTAAAATGCTTCATGCTGCAAGGTTAGCTGGTCACTTTGTCAAAGAAAACCCTAATGACCGAGATTTGCAACATTTAGTAACTACTCTCGGATATACCGACTACTACACTACACAGCCAGTAGCATTCCCAGGCGCACCTAAAAAAGGAAAAAGCGCAACCCAAAAAGAAAAGCTTTCCAGTATTAGAGTAAAAGCCTTGGATTTAGAAGCTATCCGCAAACTTCAAGAGGAGTTAGAAGCCCCTAATCAGCAATCAGTCATTACTAGGTTAGTTGAGTTTTATAACAATCGCTTGGATGTAGACAGGCAGTTACAGGAAACAAAACAAAAATTAGCCCAACAGGAAGCACACACTAAACAGTTAGAAGAAATCAATAACAAGTTACAGCAAGAAAATAACCAGCTAAAACAAGAGAAAACTGCAATGGAAACCGTAACACAACAGCCTCAGACAGTTACACTCAACATTACAGAGTTAGAAGCTTGGTTAGAAAAGAAAGTTGTTGAGATCGTCAATAAAGTAGCTGGAGGAACTGTTGCACCTGCTACCCCTACTACACTGAAGACAGTTGTCCAGCCTAAAGAAGAAATTGACTGGACAATTAAAAGCGATGCTCAAGTCTGGGGTAGCAAAGCACCGGGGGCCGCTTTAGAAAAAATTCGCAGGTCTTACCAAGCCATCTGTCAGTATAACGATACTGTCGCCACCTCCAGTGAGGATCGCCTAGCAATTACCAACCAAGCATTGAGAGATTTATCAGGGTGTAATGGTTTGTTAGTCCGTGATTGGATTGAAGAACATAAGGATGAAGTAATTTCTCATAACGCTAAGTACGGCATGGAGAACAAGAAAGACCCCTCTAACCCTGCCAGCTATGCCAACAAAGGTAAACACACAGATAAAATTTTGTCCCTGATTAATGATGAATTTCTTAGTGCTGAAGGTTTCCGCAGGGCTAATTAAAAGCTATTCTCTGAGACAATCCCCTTCAGGGCGATCGCCGTTCAATAAAGAAAACTGGGAGCGCTGGGGGCAACCGTTTGGATAAACTTTTTGGTGACGATACAAGGCTTACTATAATGTCCGATAATTGTACAGTGACTCTTTATTTGTCGCAGTGCCAAATTAATGTCATCGAGGCTGTGAAGCTTGAACTCAAAGAGCGTTAAGCGTAAGAACCAACATAGATAACTTACAAGCTGTATCAACACGAATTGTTGTAAGCCTAAAGTGGGTAAGGCTTAACTTGATGACACCAATTTGTCTCAACGCCATTTAATTTGTCACTGTACACTTTGAGTTCCTACTATCATGCTTGGTTTTACAACTACTCTTGTACGCTTAACTGCAACAACGTCAGCCCAAGTGTTAGATAAATATTTGGGAACTCCTTCATAGCCATCCCATTGCAAAAGAACTATATCACCGACCTCAATATCCGAAATTTTCTCAGGTTTAAATTCTGCGGTCATTCAGCAATCTTCCTCTTGTGTTCTTCATAAGAAGACATTGCGATCGCAGCCAATTGTTCTAGTGATACCTTATACATTTGACAAAGCATCAGCATCTCGCACGGGTTTAACGTCGGCAGCGTCCGCCCTGTGTCCCAGTTACGGACTGTAGATTCAGCCACATTCAGACGATACGCAACATCAATTGTGCGTAAAGAAGCTTGCTCTCTAAGCGTTTTCATATCCATGTTAATATATTAGCATAATCAAATGACGCTAACAGGTTAGCAAAAAAGTAATAATAATCTCAGTTGTGGTGATGCGATCGCAGCTCTTTAATTGAGACGATTTGCAACAACCTTTATCAGTTTTGCTATTTCTTCAGGGCTGGCATCTCCTGAAGGGATAATAGATATCAAGGATATAGAATGGCGATTAAGCTCTGCTTTGACGTTTGCTGGAAGAGTAGTATAAGTACATCCATTTAATTCTGTCTTCACTTCTAGTCCACTCAAAACTAATTGATTACTGTAAAAATCGACAATTGCTTTTAACCTTTGTTTGCCATCAATCACTTCGTATGTATGATATGACCTTTCGTAGAGAACAATTGGCATTACAGGAAAATTAATAATAAAAGATTCAATTAACTTGGATTTTTTAATATCATCCCAATCAAGAGCAGATTGACTATCATTATCAATTACCATGTAATTAGGATTAGACCTGATTTTTTCAACTAATGCTGTTAGCTTTATTCTGTCAATTTCTTGAATTAATCTACCTTGACTTGATTCATATTTGGCATTAATTTCATCGTCTGTCATCATTATGATTCTTTTCCACCCATTACTAGAACTGGCTCAATCCAAACTAGTTTTCTTTGTTGTCTGCCTTCTCCGTAAGGTTGATTACGTAAGAAACCTCTGCGCCAATGGACGCTCTTAGTACCATGTATACCGCTACTGCCTTCACTACTTTGTGTCCCTTCACGCTTGAGTCGATATCCAAGTCCTAGCCAAAGTGGTTGATAAAAATCTTGGGCTTGGGCTTTGCCAAAACCTTTGTTCACTCTGACTAGTTCGCTTGTTGTATCTACAAGTTCAGGGCGGCACTCCATAATCAAAATTAATCGTAGGAAAATTGCTTGTAGATATTGATTAAAATCTTTAACTACCTGTGGATTGAAATCTTGAGGCACCGCTATCATTTTTGATTACATACGGGTAAGCAGTATACATAACTTTTTATTAACTCTCTATTTCTTCTTCATAAACGTTAATTTCATTTTCCACTTCTTCAATAGCCGCTTCTGCCATTGTTATCAAAAGATGAATTCGAGGATTTTTAGAATTAAAAATATCTGTATTTTCTTCAATTTCCCAGCCAGTAATTTTTGCAAAACGTCGTACTAATTTCTCAATTAAGCTGTAGCGTTGAAAATATCCTAATTCTGTTTCAATAGTCGAATTTTCTTGCATATTACATACTCGCTTTGATTACAAATGTAAGTTATATCCTACTTTATGCTAATGCAAGGTACGCTAATTTAAATATCAAAATTTATGCTGCTCGCCGCATAAACTCCTCTCGATGCCAGCTTATTGCATCTAGCCTTGGATAATACTGCACTTGGGCGGGTAAGATGATGCGATCGCCCGCCATATCTCGCATCGGCTTGGCGTTGGGCGAGTCTTCCCGCAGGTTGTCAGCAAGGATGATGGTGTAATCGTCGTTGATAGTAAACCAGAATCGGTCAAAAGCCCAGTGATGATTTTTGCAAAG
>NZ_JAVRBR020000037.1:0-32263 GCF_034531165.2 Dendronalium sp. ChiSLP03b
TTTACGTTTTGTTCCTAAAACCCTGGTTTTAGGGTGTAAGGGTGTGGGGGTGTAAGGGTGTAGGGGTAGAAGAAATGATGATTAGAGCGTTAGTTTTATAGTCATTACTCATTGCTTGATTAAAAACCTACACTTGTGAGCTTACTCCTCCCCCCAAGTCCGTAATTGCAAATACACCAGTACCAAAGTCACAGCCAATAGGACTGTTGCTGCTGCTGCTGCATAACCAAAATCAAATTGAGCAAAAGCCTCTTGGTAAATGTAGTAAACCAGTAGGTTAGTAGAATTTAGCGGGCCGCCACCTGTCATCACATAAACTTGCTCAAAACTCCGCAATGTAAAAATAGCGGTGGTAACTGCTGCAAATATTAAAGTAGGTCGTAATCCGGGTAAGGTAACATGCCAAAATTGTTGCCAAGCATTAGCTCCATCCAATTCAGCGGCTTCATAGCGACTGGGGGGAATTGCTTGCAATCCTGCCAAAAACACGACCATATTGAAACCTAGTTGTTTCCAAATACTTAATATAATTAGTACTGGCATGGCCCAGAATGTGTCTCCTAGCCAGGAAATTGGTGGAATCCCAACTAAGTCTAAGAAAGCGTTTACAGGCCCGGTGGTTTGAAACAGCCAGCGAAATCCCAAACCAGCTGCTACTAGAGAGATAATTGAAGGCAGAAAATAAGCACTCCGCAGTATTCCCCGCAAAGCAATGGAGCGGTCTAATAATACTGCCAATCCCAAGGGAATCACTAGAC
Organism: Dendronalium sp. ChiSLP03b; assembly: GCF_034531165.2. Classification (NCBI taxonomy): domain Bacteria; kingdom Bacillati; phylum Cyanobacteriota; class Cyanophyceae; order Nostocales; family Nostocaceae; genus Dendronalium; species Dendronalium sp. ChiSLP03b. Next base: position 759 of record NZ_JAVRBR020000037.1, read on the forward strand.
TAGGAATGACAGTGGCAGCGGTAAAATAAAAAGTATTCCCCAGAACTTGCCAGAAATCAGGGGTGAACAGTAAGCGCCAGTAGTTTTTTAAACCTATCCAATAAGTACCTGTGGAAGTGAAACTGCCAGCCGTGAAACTCAAATAAAATAAATAAGCGATCGGCCAAATGACAAAGACACCTAGCAAAATCAGTGCTGGTGAGAGAAAAATCCAAGCAGCAACTGCATCATTATCCAGGAGTTGCATTCGAGAGAAGCGGGATGTTTTCATAGCAATGTTGGCTATTGAATCTTCAGTTAGGTTATTTTATGCAGAGGTCTGCTAATATCCTTTCAACTTAGTGGCTCTCACCCAAATGCCTAAAATCTTCCCACACTTTGGTATTCAACTTCCAATCGCTAGCAAATTGCTTTCCTCAAGTGTATTTATCGCTGTGCTGATGACAGTCCATGCAACTGTGCTGGCTCAACCTTCAACAACACCAATACCGACTCAATTTCAACCAAGTCGAGAGAAAAACCCCATTGCTCAGAAATTACTGGGGCAATGGCAAGCTCAAGATTCATCTTTAAACACAATCAACTTTATTTTCACGCCAGAAGGCAAATTATTTGTTTATTTTCCTAATTCTAGTAACCTTGTCGCTGGAGAATTTAAATACCGCATCAATGCTATACCAAAACCCATGCATCTAGATGTGACAATTCCCAGTAGTCAAGAACCAGTATTGACAATTTTTGAATTGACTGCCGACGGTCAGTTGCGCGTGCAACTACAGGATACTAATCCTGGAAAACCCAGACCCACAGCTTTTTCTAGTCAAGCTTCTCTGTTCAAAAAAATTTCTGATGCTACGACATTGCCTGATAATATTAAAGTTTACAATTCAGAAGGCGAAAATCAAACAAGCAATCAGCCAGAATTGGAAGGTAAACAAATCATTAGTAGCATCAATCGAGTACAACAGGCTTATTATCTAGAACACAATACATTTGCTAAAACGTTTGAACAACTTGCTCTGGGGATTAAGCCAGAAACTGAGAGGTATCGCTATCAAATTGTTTCTCAAGGTAAGCAACCCCAAAGCGTAATTAGTACGGCTGCTGCCAAAAAACCTGAACTGAGAAGCTATACAGGCATTGCTTTTACCAGAAAAATTAAAGGTGATATTTTGACATTTACAGCTATTTGTGAAACTGACAAACCCTCAGATATACCACCAATTACACCAAAACTACCTATAAAAGAATCTCAAGCAGTACAATGTCCCAGAGGTTCACATTTGTTATCAAAATAAACACTCTATGAGTGAATCTTTTACAATCGATACTGCTACCATTAGCCTGATTTCTCCCAACATCTCCAGCAAACAACTTGCACAAAGCGTTCCCATGAAACTGGGAATTATGGCTTCTGGCAATGGCAGCAATTTTGACGCAGTTGCCCAAGCTATTGAAGACGGATATCTCAACGCTCAAATTCAAGTTTTGATTTACAATAACCCCTCGGCTAAAGCACCACTACGGGCAGCCAAAAGAGGTGTAGAAGCTGTTTTGTTGAATCACCGCGATTACAATAGCCGCGAAGCTTTTGACGAGCAAATTGTTAACACTTTGCGGCAATACGATGTCGAATGGGTGATTATGGCAGGTTGGATGCGACTGGTAACACCGATATTAATTGATGCCTTTCCTGACAGAATCATTAATATTCATCCCAGCTTGTTACCTAGTTTTAAAGGAATCAATGCTATCGAACAAGCCTTGCAAGCAGGGGTAAAAATTACTGGTTGTACAGTACATTTAGTTTGTTTAGAAGTAGATAGCGGCCCGATATTAATTCAAGCTGCTGTACCAGTGTTGCCAGAAGACACACTAGAAACACTCCATGCCAGAATTCAGGTTCAGGAACATCGAATTTTACCACAGGCGATCGCTTTAGCTGCACAAAGGCAATGACTCGTGACCGGGGAAAGGTTGAAGGGAACAGCAATCTCTTTTACCTTTACCCTTTAACGTGTTTCCTTACCAATTCCCACATGGCTTGCACTTGCATCCAGGAATTTTGTAAATAAGTATAAATTTACTTATAAAACTTGCGTAATTTCCCTAAGTTGTTCCTATATATGCAATATCATGTCAAATCTGGATATTCGTATTTGATAGGTAAACTCTGCAAAGGGTTAGAGTTTGATAATTCATGGATATCAGATAATTTACTGGGCATCCCATATCTGAAATTAATTACGTGAAGAAGGCAGGAGGCAGAAAGGCTGAGGGGCTAAGGAAGTAAATTCTCCCTTGTCTCCCTACTCCTGAGTTACAGCCGCATTGTCTACTGAAAGGGGAGCAGTACTGATACCACGAACGAAAACATCTACACAAGTTTCGATATAGTCCTCACAGCTATAGTTGTTTTGAGTACACTTTGCACTTCGGCGCAGCATTCCAGCTAGCAGCATCCCTGTAAACATATCAACTGCGGGGAACGGGTCGAGGTCAGGTCTGACGCTACCTCGTTTCTGACTAGACTGTAAATAACCGACCAATTTTTCTCCTAAAGGCTTGGCGGCTTCTTGGATAATTTGCTTAGCTGCTTCAGGATGACGTTTAGCTTCCCCAATGAAGGTACGAATTAAGTCTTCGTGAGCTTCCAGCATCGTATTGTAAAGCTGGGCATACTGCCTTAAATCAATTTTCAGATCCTGTGTCCATGCTTCGGGATGTTCAAGGGCTTCTGTCTGAAGTGCTGAGGCATTTTCGATCGTCGCTTTTAGAAGTTGTTCTTTACTAGAAAAGTGGCGAAATAAAGTCACTTCATTGACACCAGCAACACGAGCTATTTCACGGGTAGTTGCTCCTTGAACACCTAAACTAGCAAATACCTGCGAGGCAGCTTCTATTAAACGTACACGGGTAAGAGCGGACGAACGGATGGTTTTAGTCATTTAAGCTTGCAAGTACTGACTTGCAGTATATATTATGTTTAAAAAGTTGTTGCAAAATTCAATAAAATAGGCTAAACGGCATCATTACTAACGGACTTGGTGATTTTCAGCGGCGTACCATTCAAGGTTTGGGTATTGAGAATTACTTTCAGACTATTTTGATTTCAGAAATTGAAGGAGTTCGCAAGCCAGAAGCAGAGATATTTATTCGTGCTTTATGCAGTCTTGGGGTCATGGCAAATGAGAGTATATTTATTGGAGATCGTCCAGACGTAGACGTGATGGGAGCAAAGCACATCGGAATGAAAAGCATTTGGAAAAGAGACTTAGGATAGCGAGAGCCAGAAAATGCAGATGGAATTATTGATGATTTAGGAGAAATACCTTTAATCATTGAACGTTTTTTATAACTATGTAGTAGTCATAAATTATTTATAAAAACAATATCTCTAACTTTTCCAAAACGTCGGTGCTTGTAGTTTTTTAGTTTTTATAAATAACATAGGATGACTATACAATCGTCATGCCATAGCGATATTCAACGTCTTACTCATCTTAGTAACTGGGACAATTACGCCAGTTCTTAAGTGATGAGGCGCTCTTTTGATGGCGGTAAATCCTAAACGTAAATAAAATCCTTCAGCATAAAGACTGGCAGTAGTAAATACTTTATCTATACCTTGAGCGATCGCTTCGTCGCAAAAATGTTGAACTAAGGCTCGCCCAATTCCTTTACCTTGATAATTTGGATGCACATAAAGCCCAATAAGTTCGTCAACAATGAAACTAGCAAATCCTGTGACAACATCATCATCGACAGCAACCCAGAAGGTTTCGGCTTTCATACTCTTCAATATATTTGAACCATTAGGCTTTTCACGGTAATTGCGCCAAGCTAATAGTTCTTTGTGTGTATAGAAAGTAGCAGGAAGAGCTTTAATGGCAGCAATATGAATTGCACTCAGCACCCACGCATCTGTTTCCACAGCAGGTCGAAGAGATATTTCATTGGCGTTCATAGTTTCAGAACTGGCATTAAAAATTACATGCCTATTTGATTTTCTGATACAAGCATATCAGTTTTGCTCATCATGGATTGTAGAAGCGATCGCAACATGTAATCAAGTCCAAGAAGGGATGAGGAGGACACGGGGACATGAAAGTTCTTTCTCAGCGTCATCGCGTCTTCTTCTCCTGACTCCTGATATATAAATTACGTTAAACCTATCGGTAAAATGTATATTAAACTTTAATAACCAGTAACTCTATCGACAAACCGTATATTATTGATAAAGCAATAAAATAGCCAACCTCAAAAGGCAAAATCAAAAGCAATCAAGCGATAGCTTTTAGTATTTGTCCAATTTTGCAGTGCTTGTTTGAATAGCTTGTCAAATCTTGCTTATCAGCTCATTTACGAAGTTGGAAGAGATTAGAAAGTTAAAGGAGTAAAAGTGATCAACGCTATACGGATTAATGAAAACTTGACAACGACAGGACAAGTGATACCACAACAGATTAAGCAAGCTATCCAAGAGGGTTTTAAGTCAGTTGTGAATCTGCGATCGCCTGATGAACTAGGATTTTGTAAGGATGAGCAACAGGTAGTTGAAGCGTTGGGACTACATTACGTAAATTTTCCGCTCAAGCTTGAAGCTTTGAATGAAGAGTTGATTACCAAAATCTTAACGGCACTAGAACAGATCCCTAAACCGGCTGTGGTGCATTGTGCAGCAGGTATGCGCTCAACTGGAATTGCGTTATTGAGTATCGCCATTGAAGAAGGATTAACACCAGAGCAAACTTTAGCCAAGGCTCGGAGTTTGGGCTTTAGTTTGTTAGACCACACTAATGTTAGTCCCCGACTAAAGCAATTATTTGTGGATTATGTGAACAAACATGCGAAAGTAGCTGTGGCTACTCGCTGAGCCAGCTAAGGAGACAGGAAACTGCTTTATTCTGGCTCCTGACACAAAAAACTAACAAAGCTATAATTACCGCACTTCAGCCAGAATTGTAGCGATCGCAACTCTCTAAAACCTTAAAACCTCTCTGCGTGAAACTTAATAATAACTACTTAAGCGCTCATAATATGAAACACGCTTAGGTGGAGTTGAATTATCAGACGTTGGGACTCCATAAAAGAATAGAAGTAACACAACGATAAATGCTGCAAATGCACCTGTCGCTCTAATATGAGTTTTACTAAAAGGTACGTGTGCCTCTAGACCCAGGTTTCCTGTAACTAAATAACCTATGATTCCAGCAAATGCGGCTGCTAACAACCTAACTAATGGTAAAATCACGCTTTGTCCTGGAGTCCCACTTTGTATTACAAGGAAAATAAAGAGCATTAAGACCGCCAAGGCCATACCGAGGGCTATTCCACGTTCAGCAGGTGAGTTTTGGGGAGATGGTTTATTATTTTCTGGCTGTTGGTTGTCGCTCATAATATCCTGAGGTTTGGAGTTAGGGATATGGGGTTTTTGGCGGTTTGCTGTAAGTTCAATACCATCTAATAGTTGGCGAGGCTCGAACGATTCTTGCAAGCCATCGGGAATAATGCGTAAGCCCTGCTTTTCATATTCAAGCAGGGTTTGATAGTCCACAACAATATTATTGGGGTGTCCCGGAATTCCTACTTTTTCTTTGACTTCCAACCCTTTGATAGTTTGGTGAATAGCGTAGAACTGGGAACGAATCATGGCTAGTAGTTCTCTTCGTGTAGAAGAACCACCGATCGCAATAAATATCTTGCGATCTTCGCGATCGCTTTTCACTAGCGCCCGATTGCCTTGGTGTTTCAGGACAATGCCGCTACGCCACCATGTCTGACGATCGCTATGTTGATGCATCCGCACGATGAAGCGAGAGATAACGCTGCTGGGGAGGACGTTGTAATGATATTGGAATGCCAATATATCTTCCCACTCACCTGTAGCGGGTTGTTCTTTTGGTAGCAAGTCGGGGATGAGGAAGCGATCGCCTACACCATCTTCCAGCGGAAAACAAAGTTCAAACTTCCGCATCATATCGACGATGAACAACTGTTTATTGTCAGGATAGCGGGAATCATTGAGAATGCGTTTCAGTTGGGCGCGATCGAGAATACCCCGATATTGCGTCATTAGCCAGTTGTCATTGAGGATTTTGTAGACACCGTTTGTTACCCATTCTGGGTTGAGAACATGGGTGTCTTCTAGGCGGGGATCGTCACGGAAATTGAGGACAGTACCAAGGTGATGCAGCAGATCAATTAAAGTAGATTGGCTGAGTCTATCAGTAACTTGCTTATCACAACACAGGCGTTCATAGTCGCTGTAGGGAATATAATCTTTTTTGATATCTTCCAAGTGGATTTTGACCTGAAACCAGCTTTGGGGCAAGAGGTCGTGGATATGATTTAATTGAGCAATTTCGTTAGTGATGGCTGACCGCAAATTCTCCAGTCCTTGCCCTGTTTTGCACGAGACAGGCAGGATATGTCGGATAGCAGGGTATTTTTGACGTAATCCACCTTCGTTGATATCGAGGGGATGTTCGTCAATTTTGTTACCAACAATAATAATAGGACAATCATCACCAAAACTCTGAATCATCTTTAGCCAGTATTCCAATTCGTTTTGCCGCTCATCATCACGGGCATTTAGTACTAAAAGATAAAGACTACGTTTGGTGAGAAAGAACTGATGGGTGGCGTGCATAATGTCTTGTCCGCCAAAGTCCCACACATTGAGACAGATAAGCTGGTCTTTAACAGAAATTTTCCAGCTTTTAATACTGATGCCTTCGGTTTTGCGCTCGTATGGATCGTAACTGTTTTCAATCAGTCGTTTGAGGAGAGAGGTTTTACCTACACCGCCTTGCCCTACTAGTAGTAATTTCGCTTGATTGAGGGGCTTTTTCTCCTCGGCTTGCAGAGATAGATAGTAGTGCAGAATATGGGCAGACTCACCCAAATTTTCCCATGAATGTCCCACAATTTCGGGGGGAATTTGCAACTTGGCATTACCATAACCGCGCAAATCTAACTTTCTAACTTTAGATAGCCGCTGAATTTCCGGCGGCAGCATTGTCAGTTGATTGTTGTTGAGGTTAAGCTCACTGAGTTGGGTAAGTTGACCAATCTCTGCTGGCAGAGTCGTCAGTTGATTGAAGCTGAGGTGAAGTACTCTGAGTTGGGTGAATTCACTAATCTCTGCTGGCAGCGTCGTCAGTTGATTGTTGTTGAGGTGAAGTACTCTGAGTTGGATGAGTTGACCAATCTCTGCTAGCAGAGTCGTCAGTTGATTATTGTTGAGGTTAAGCCTGCTAAGTTGTGTGAGTTGACCGATATCTGTTGGCAGAGTCGTCAGTTGATTGAAGCTGAGGTCAAGCACGCTGAGTTGGATGAGTTGACCAATCTCTGCTGGCAGAGTCGTCAGTTGATTATTGTTGAGGTAAAGTCGGTTGAGTTGAGTGAGTTGACCAATCTCTGTTGGCAGCATTGTCAGTTGATTGAAGCTGAGATAAAGCTGGCTGAGTTGAGTGAGTTGACCAATCTCTGTTGGCAGCATTGTCAGTTGATTGAAGCTAAGGTCAACCACGTTGAGTTGGGAGAGTTGATCGATCTCTGCTGGCAGCATCGTCAATTGATTGGAGTCAAGGTAAAGTCGGTTGAGTTGGGAAAGTTGACTAATCTCTGCTAGCAACGTCGTCAGTTGATTGGAGCCAAGGTAAAGTCGGTTGAGTTGGGCAAGTTGACTAATTTCTGCTGGCAGCGTCGTCAGTTGATTGTTGCTGAGGTCAAGCACACTAAGTTGGGAGAGTTGACCAATTACTGTTGGCAACGTCGTCAGTCTATTTTCACTGAGGTCAAGCTTGCTAAGTTGAGAGAGTTGACCAATTTCTGCTGGCAGCGTCTTCAGTTTATTGTTTTGGAGGTCAAGCTCGTTGAGTTGGGAGAGTTGACCAATCTCTGCTGGCAGCATTGTTAAGCCTTTGCCAGAAAGGTCTAATGTTGTTACTTTGTCTCTGGCAGCTTGTTCAATAATTTGCGGCAGTTCTTCGTTGGTCATGGTCAGGGTTTTCAACGAGGCGATGTATGACGATTAGCGAGGTAAAGTTAATTATTAATTTAGCTTGTATCAAGTATTAACTCTTTGCTATCAGTGATAAACAGCCTTAACGCGTCTAAGTTTGACTTCAAACCCTCATCATCCAACTTCTGAACTCGAAGCTTGCACCTCAAAACACAAATTGTTACGTAAAAAAGGCGATCGCTCCACCTCAAACCCTTATCATCCAAGTTCTGAACTCGAAGTTTGCACCTCAAAACACAAATTGTCACGTAAAAAAGGCGATCGCTTCACCTCTAAACCTCACCATTCAACTTCTGAACTCGAAGCTTGCACCTGTGAACACAAATTGTCGAGTAAAAAAGGCGATTCTTTATCTCTGTGTTCTCTGTGCCTCTGTGGTACCCTTCGGGAAGCCGCTTTGCGTCTACGTTAAAAAATTAGTTAATCTTAGCGCAGGATGTGAGTAATTCTTAAGATTACAAAGAACCGATAATCATCCCAGCAAGTAATATAAAACCAATCCACACATTTTGTCGGAACATTTCACCATATGCAGAGTTAGGTATGTCTTTTTTTCTTAATCGCAGAGACTGCCAAGTCCAGCCGATGGTAGCCAATGCAAGGCCAATCCAAAAAGGAAAGTGAAGAGCGATCGCGATACCTAACCAAGCCAATAACAAAACTGTACCAGCCAAGAAAATTCCAATCGCAGTAGGGGCATAATCCCCAAAAAACAAGGCACTAGAATTAATGCCAATGCGGCGATCGTCTTCCTTGTCGCTCAAAGCGTAAACAGTATCAAATCCCAATGTCCACAATACAGTCGCGCCCCAGAGTATCCAAGTTGGTTGGGAAAGGTTGTGCGTCACCGCACTCCAGCTAATCAATACGCCAAAACCCCAAGCAATCGAGAGAACTAGCTGAGGTACTGGAAAAACCCGCTTTGCACCTGGATAAAGCAAAATTACAGGCACTGCTGCTACAGATAACCAGAAACTGAGGGGATTAAGATAATAGGCAAGAACTGCTGCACATGCCAGGGCAACTATGCCGACCACAATACCAACTTTTATAGAAAGGGCACGGGAAGCAAGGGGGCGATCGCGTGTTCTTTCCACTTGTGGGTCGATATCCCGATCCCACAAATCGTTGACCACACATCCAGCCGCACTGGTGGCGAGAGTACCCAAGACAATCACACCAACCAAGGGTAAAGGCGGTTTTCCAGAAGCTGCCAAAAACACAGCCCACAAGGCAGGAATCATTAAAATCAACCTTCCTTCTGGTTTATGCCACCGCAGAAGTCGAACAATTACAAGCCACACTGGTTCCTGTTTGCGTTCTGGTGTACTCAACATAAAAATTAAGAAATAACTTTAGATAGATGAATTCACACAACTTTACATCTATAGAATAACGTTATTTGATATTTGTAAAAACATAGCTGAAGTGGCAACTTTAAATACATTTAAACAGTCACTAACAGTTATAAGCAGCAGGGTGAATATACTTAGCTCGGTTAGCCTCGAACTACGAGAAACTGCCGAGCTAGTGTGTTGCAACAAGTATCAATGCCAACTACTCCGACACACCACTGACTAAAGAAGTCTCAAGTGTAAAGGTGAGACAGCGCGGTCTTGGGGTTTCTCCCATGAGCGACTGCGAACCCGAAGGGATAAAAACTGAAACCTTGACTTCATACTTCAGCTTTCAGCTTTCAGCTTTCAGCTTGACCATCCTTCCTTAATAGAGAGAAAACTAGATGGTGAATTTAGTTTCAGCTGACTGGGAGAGCATTAGCACTCAACCAGTTAAGCAACACCGAATTATTGCTGCCATTGACTTGGGCACAAATTCTCTGCACATGGTAGTGGTAAAGATTGACCCGACACTACCATCTTTTAGCATTATCGCCAGAGAAAAAGAAACTGTGAGGCTGGGCGATCGCAATATCACCACTGGAGAGCTGAAACCAGAAATAATGGAAAAAGCGATCGCTACCCTCGGACGCTTCCAAGAAGTTGCCAAAACTTTCGACGCTGAAACAGTAATTGCCGTGGCAACTAGTGCTGTGCGGGAAGCACCTAACGGTAAAGATTTTTTGCACAAGGTAGAAGCGGAGGTAGGTTTAAGCGTTGACTTGATTTCTGGTCAAGAAGAAGCGCGACGAATTTACCTAGGTGTGCTATCGGGGATGGAATTTCACAACCAGCCTCACATCATTATCGATATTGGCGGTGGTTCCACAGAATTAATTTTGGGAGACAGTCACGAACCACGCACTCTCACCAGTACCAAAGTCGGTGCAGTGCGACTCACTAGCGAATTAATCAACACCGACCCCATTAGTAACGTCGAGTTTCAGTACTTGCAAGCTTATGCACGCGGTACATTAGAACGTTCTGTAGATGAGGTACTAGCAAATATCCAGTTGGGTGAATCTCACCGTTTGATCGGAACCTCTGGCACGATTGAAACTTTAGCACTGATCCATGCAAGGAATAATTCAGGTTCAGTCCCTTCCACTCTCAATGGCTATGAGTTCAGTCTTAAAGACTTGCGGGAGTGGGTAAATCGTTTGCGGAAATTAACTAACTCCGAAAGGGCTGCAATTCCTGGGATGCCAGAGAAGCGCGCTGAAGTGATATTAGCAGGCGCAGTCATATTACAGGAAGCCATGACTCTGTTGGGTGTGGAGTCAGTAACAGCTTGTGGGCGTTCCCTCAGAGAAGGTGTGATTGTAGATTGGATGCTAGCCCACGGTTTAATTGAAGATAGACTCCGCTACCAAGGTTCAGTACGCCAGCGGAGTGTCCTCAAACATGCTGATAAGTACCACATCAAATTAGAACATAGCGATCGCGTGGCAGCCTTTGCCCTCAGTTTATTTGACCAAACTCAAGGTACACTACACCACTGGGGAACAGATGAGCGGCAATTGTTGTGGGCAGCTGCGATATTACACAATTGCGGTCATTACGTCAGCCATTCAGCTCACCACAAGCACTCTTACTATCTCATCCGCAATGGCGAATTACTTGGCTTTAATGAAACTGAGATAGAAGTCATTGCCAATTTAGCGCGTTATCATCGCAAATCAGCACCCAAGAAAAAGCATGAAAATTATCGCAATTTGCTGAGTAAAAAGCACCGCCAAATAGTCTGCCAATTGAGTAGTATTTTAAGATTGGCAGTTGCATTAGATAGGCGGCAAATTGGTGCGATCGCCCAAATTCAGTGTGAATATTATCCCCAGCTTCAGCAAGTTAATCTGCTAATTTCTCCCTCTCAATCTGATGATGACTGCGCCTTAGAACTCTGGAGCTTAGATTTTAAAAAAGCAGTGTTTGAGGAAGAATTTGGTGTGAAATTAGTGGCAAATTTAGAATCTTCTAAATTGCCAAGATAGTAAAATTTTGAGGTTTTTAGGGTAGAGCGATCGCTCTACCCTAAAAATACCTCTTCAAAGTGGTTTACTCTGATAAATGGCTAAAATAAACAGCGTTCAATTGTTGCTAAAACTGATTGAGAAAGTGTTGAGAAATCATAGCCGCCTTCCAAACCAAATATAATTTTACGGGTTAGTCCCAGACAATACTCAGTGAATAAAGCATAATCTTCTGGTTGTAAATTAATACTTGCCAAAGGATCGTCCGCATTGGCATCATAACCAGCACTAACAATCAATAAATCTGGTTGAAAGTTAGCTAAAAAAGGTACTACCTTGTTTTCCCACAATGGCTGATATACAGTGATATCGCTACCAGGAGGTATGGGCAAATTTAACACATTATTATGAAAGCCGCGCTCAGTTGCTTTCCCAGTACCAGGATAACAAGGGTACTGATGTAGAGAACAATAGGCAATTTGTGCGTTGGTTTCAACGATCGCCTGAGTACCATTACCATGATGCACATCCCAATCTAAGACAGCGACGCGGTTAATACCAGGTTGTTCTAGGGCATAGAAAGCAGCGATCGCCGCATTGGAAAATAAGCAAAACCCCATTCCAGCATCACTTTCAGCATGGTGTCCAGGTGGACGTGCCAGTACAAAAGCCGGATTTGCTGTTGCTAGCACAGCATCAACTCCATCTAGCCAAGCACTCACAGCCAACAATGCCACATCATAACTGCGCGGTGAAACAGGCGTATCGCCATCCAAATAACCACCGCCACTAGAGGCGATTTCCCAAAGTTTCTTGATGTAGTTTGGGGTATGGGCTTGCACCAAAAATGACATTAGCAATGGTTTTTCTGATGCAGGTGTAGGCGATCGCCATACAATTTTTTCTGCAAATGTAGCTTCTTTCAGGGCATTGACAATCGCTTTCAAGCGTTCTGGGTTCTCTGGATGATACTTTCCAGTCTTATGATCCAGAAACTCCTCAGAATAGATGACTGGCAGCATAAGCAAAAAAGATTGACAGCAGGACACTGAAGCCATTGTATCCTCTTGACTGAAGAGGTAGAGGGGCAGAGAAGCAGAGGGGAAAAAGAAAATACCCTTTGGACTGAAGCTTCTTTTTGACTCAAGTAGACAGTCATCTGTCACCTGCATAAATCTTTTCCCACACTCATATAAATATACAGAAGTGAAAATCACAGGTTAACGCTCAAGTCGTTGCCACTAAGGTCTGATTACATAATGCAAACACTGGTTAGTTTGCTAACTAAGTGATTTTTATTACTTAAATAGGAGTCAAATTAAATATGGATTTTAACTTAAGTAGTCGTCGTAGATTTATAAAGCTGATGGGGATGAGTTCAGCATTTGTTGTGCTGGGAGATGCAGGAACAAAGTCTTGGGCACAAAATCATCTACTAGCACTAGCGCAACCATCTGCTTGGGTCGCCCGTCACGGGATGACTTCAGCTGAGTACCAAAGTGAGTTTAATAAATATACTGACCTTGGATATCGACCTGTGTTAGTTAGTGGCTACGCAGTAGGGAATCAAGACCGTTACGCAGCACTTTTTGAGAAAACGGCTAATGCACCTGCTTGGGTGGCACGTCATGGCTTATCGTCTGCCCAGTATCAAACGGAATTCAACAAATACACTGCACAGGGTTATCGTCCGGTACAGGTGAGTGGATATACGGTGAATAACGTTGACCGCTATGCTGTCATTTTTGAGAAAACAGCTAATGCACCAGCTTGGGTGGCACGTCACGGCATGACCTCTGGCGAATATCAAAACGAATTTAATAAGTACATTTCACAAGGCTACCGTCCTATAGATATTAGTGGCTACACGGTAAATAACGTTGACCGCTATGCTGTCATCTTTGAGAAAACGGCTAATGCACCGGCTTGGGTGGCACGTCACGGCATGACTTCTAGCGCATATCAAAGTGAATTTAACAAATACACATCACAGGGTTACCGCCTTGTGAAAGTAAGTGGCTATTCACTCAACAGTCAAGACAGATACGCAGCGATTTGGGAAAAGTCGGGTAGTGGGGCTTGGGTAGCGCGTCATGGTATGACTTCACAAGAATACCAAGATGAATTTGACCGCTACTTTTATCAAGGCTATCGACCTGTATGGGTGAATGGTTATACAGTTAACGGTCAAGACAGATATGCAGCTATTTGGGAAAGTCAAAATGGCTACAAGAGTTCTGAATTACAAGCCATCGATCAAACTGTTGCTCAATTTATGCAAACATACGATGTTCCTGGTTTATCATTAGCGATCGCTAAAGATAATCGCTTAGTGCTAGCCAAAACCTACGGCTATGCCGATAAATCCACAGGCACAAAAGTAGCACCTCGTCACCGTTTTCGCATCGCCAGTGTATCCAAACCAATTACCGCGATCGCAATTATGAAACTCGTTGAGCAAAAGCAGCTCAAACTCAGTGATAAAGTCTTTGGTCAAGGTGGTATTTTAGGAACGCAATATGGTTCAACACCCTATAAAACCAACATCGAGAAAATTACAGTAGAACATTTGTTGACCCATCTAGCAGGTGGTTGGTCTAACAGTTCCAACGATCCAATGTTTTCTAATCCATCGATGAATCACGCCGAACTTATTAGTTGGGTCTTAGATAATCGTTCGTTAGATAATACACCTGGAACTAATTACGCCTACTCTAATTTTGGCTATTGTGTATTAGGGCGTGTGATTGAAAAAGTCACAGGAGAAACATACGAAAATTATGTAAAAAATAATATACTCAAGCAATCTGGTGTCACAGATATGCGTATTGGCGGTGACACCGAAGCACAAAGAAAAGCAAATGAAGTCATCTATTACGGTCAAGGCGGTGAAAATCCATACGGGATGAAAGTTGCACGTATGGATGCTCACGGTGGCTGGATTGCAAAACCTATCGATTTAGTAAAGCTGTTAGTTCGTGTAGATGGCTTGAATACAAAACCTGATATTCTTGCTGCTTCTACACTCACAACAATGTACACAGGCTCAAGCGTTAACTCTAGCTACGCTAAAGGATGGTCTGTCAATTCATCTAATAATCATTGGCATAATGGCAGTTTGCCTGGCGAACAAGCAATTATGGTGAACACAAGCAGCGGTTTTTCTTGGGCAGTACTAGTTAATACACGCAGTCAAAACTCAGGTTTCTCAGGCGACCTCGACAAACTAATGTGGGACGTTAAGAGCAAAGTCAGCACTTGGCCAACATTTGATTTGTTCTAGGAAATTCTCCCCGTGCTCCTCTGCTTCCCCTGCTTCCCCTGCTTCCCCTGCTTCCCCTGCCCCTCTGCCCCTCTGCTCATTTTTTACTCGGAAGTCCCCTAGCGACTACTTCAAATTGACCCATACAGCCATTTTCAGCGATCGCATCTTGATGGGGATGAAACATATACTTCCCTGGATAACGAAATGCAAATTCCAAGATGTGCCGTTCTGCTATGCCCATCGTAATTACATCAGTTTTCTCGCTGGGAGTAAGAGTCATACCTGTGCGGTACACATCAAAAAAGTTGGCATGGAGGTGAAATGTTACTGCCGTATCGTATTCAATGATGTTTAGAACATATAGCCGAATCAACTGATCTTGGTAAATCTGGATGGGGTGATGCATGTAGTGATGAGGCAGACCGTTAAAGGCATAATATTCATTGTGGCTATCATCATTCACATCATACCCAGCCATAACTAGTACGATCTCATCAGCTGGAGGACGCGGCGTGGGCGGATCGATGATGAACATCCCATACAGCCCTTTAGCAATATGACGGGTGACTGGTTCAATATGGCAGTGGTACAAGTGAACGCCGTAAGGTTCAGCATCAAATTCATAAATTGTGGCTTGGCCATTGCTGACTGGACGTACGCCATCCATTTCTGCGGGATGAATACCATGAAAATGTAGAGAGTGAGAATGTCCCGCCTGATTGAGAAAGAGTACTCGGACGCGATCGCCCTGTTTTGCCCGTAGCGTTGGCCCCGGTATGCGACCGTTTAAATCCCAAATATTGTAAGAAACAGCACTATTAAGTTGAATGACGGAAGTACCAGCAGTTAACTCAAATTCTCGGATGGTACGTCCATTTTCTTGCTTCAGTGTTCCATACTCAAAATTCCGTAGCACCTGCATAGGATTAGCAGCACCTGAAGGTGCTTCCATCTCCATAGGTGGTATTCTTACAATTGACTTACTTTGTACATTCAAAGTTTGCCAAAGCGCTGTCGCCCCAGTCACACCGACACCAGCTAAACCCAATTTCAGCAGTTGACGACGGTTCCAAAGTTTTTCTTTCCCCAAAATTGAGTGCTTGGGCATCGCATTATTAACGTTTTACAGCACAAAAAAATTGCAAAAGATTCGCAATTACTTCGCATACTATCTGAAATCAATAATTACTGTCAATAATTATCTAAAGTATTTGAGAATGAATCTTGCCTTCACTGGATTAGCCGCACCGTATTGTCTTCACTCTGAATTCTTCACAACAGCAATTCAGTACTAAAATTGAAGTACTGTAGGTCTTCAAAGTCCCTACTTGTCGGGCTTTGTATCAGTTACAAAGCCACTAAGATAATCCATACTGGAGCGAAACAACTGGTGAGCAGCTTATTGCGAGGAGTTAACCTGTACTTAATTGGGATGATGGGCGTTGGGAAGTCTACGGTAGGAGATTTACTAGCCAAGCAACTGGGTTATACATTTTTAGATACTGATAATATAATTACCCAATTAACAGGAAAAACCATTAATCAGCTATTTGCCGAGTCAGGAGAAGCCGCATTTCGACAGTTGGAAAGTGATGTATTGGCACAAGTTTGCGCTCGTAAAGAGTTGGTGATAGCTACAGGTGGCGGAATTGTACTGCGGCGAGAAAACTGGAGTTACTTGCACCACGGTTTGATTGTGTGGCTAGATGCGCCATTGGAGCTACTCTACACCCGTTTAGCAGAGGATACGACAAGACCACTTTTACAAGATGCTGACCCTCAAGGCAAACTGCGATCGCTCCTCGAACAACGAACACCACTTTACTCGCAAGCTGATTTGCGTATCACTTTGCGAGAGGGAGAAACGCCTGAAGAGATTGCCAACAAAGTTATGGAGGCAATTCCTAGCGTTCTGAAACCACAAGTTTCTCGCTAAACCGAAGTTTCCTCTTGTCAAATCATCAGATTTTACGAACAGCAGCGTTACTGCGTATAAATGTTGTTCAAGATTTCCAGAAACAGACTTTAGACATAGAGTTTCTCCTCTGCCCCTTCTTGACCATTGTTACAGGTTCCAAAGTCTTCTACACTGACTGCATAGGTTTTAATCACAGCTCCTCATGACAGCCAACGATACTGAGTACATCAGGCAAGCTGAAGCCACTCGTGTGCAAGTGCTAAGCGAAGCTCTACCATATATTCAACAATTCACTGGTCGCACCGTTGTTGTTAAATATGGTGGTGCGGCGATGAAAGATAGCACCCTTAAGGATCAAGTCATTCGTGACATTGTATTTTTATCCTGCGTCGGCTTGCGTCCAATACTGGTACATGGTGGTGGCCCAGAAATTAACAGTTGGTTAGATAAACTGGGAATCGAAGCGCAATTTAAAAATGGTCTAAGAGTCACTGATGCCCCCACAATGGATGTGGTGGAAATGGTTTTAGTCGGTCGAGTCAATAAAGAAATTGTCTCCCTGATTAACCAAGCTGGTGGATTGGCTGTAGGACTTTGCGGTAAAGACGGTAATCTATTTACAGCTCGTCCCCAAGGTCAAGAAGGCATCGGCTTTGTGGGCGAAGTCAGTAATGTGAATATCAAGATTTTGGAAACTCTCGCAAGCAATGGTTATATTCCTGTCGTGTCCAGCGTCGCCGCAGATGAGTTAGGACAAGCTTACAACATTAATGCTGATACTGTAGCTGGAGAAATAGCAGCAGCACTAGGGGCAGAAAAATTAATTTTGCTAACCGATACTAGAGGTATTTTAAAAGATTACAAAAACCCATCAACCTTAATTCCGAAAGTAGATATTCGGGAAGCCCGCGAGCTGATTGCCGATGGTATAGTCAGCGGTGGCATGATTCCTAAAGTCAATTGTTGCGTGCGATCGCTAGCTCAAGGCGTAAGTGCAGCACACATTATCGATGGTCGCATTCCCCACGCCTTGTTATTAGAAATTTTTACTGATGTTGGTATTGGTACAATGATTCTCGGTTCCCAATTTCTTCCCAAACGTCAATAATCTCCCACTGCCCGATTAAGGAAGTAGTGGAATATCAACTCTAAAATCTACAAAGGTGGGCAACTAACCCACCTGAAAATTACTATGGATAAGTCAAAATCACGCGCGATCGCTGTCTAACTGGTGTGCGATGCCATGAATCTTGCAAAATCACTCGCGATTCTCCTCTAAATGGTCTGCGATGCCACGATCTATTCACAACTACCGGATTAACTAGCGTGGAGTTGTTTATCTCATTTTGCCTTATGGAAGGATAAGAGTAATAGTGGCGATCGTTGACAGATGGATAAGAGTAATAGTGGCGATCGCTGGGACTTGGCATTAGTCCTGTCGTCGGATCTACAGGCATGGGGGTAGGAATCGGACTACCGTAAATAAAGGAACCCACAGCAGGCTGTCTTCTGATTCCAGAAGCGCCGTCAATCACTATTACACTTTGGGCAGAAGCTGGAGCAGGGGTAGCGCCTATCAGTGCCAGAGTTATTCCCGCTCCGAAACAATTCAGTAGCGAATGCTTGATTTTTAGCATATTTTGCTTACCTGCATTTGATAAACTAATTTTTTAAGAAAATAGCCTCAGCTACTTTGGTTAAAATTTTAAAAGTTTATCGACTATAAAATTGCCAGCTTTTAAAAAGATTCAAAAAAGATTGCTGGAATTGGCAAAATTAAAGCAGTGCTGATTTTTATGCAAAACGTGAGTGCAGAAAGTTTAGAAATAGCCAAAGCTAAGTACCAGACTGGGAAACTTGCTTTTGAAAATGGTCAATACCGAGAAGCTGTAGAAAACCTGGAAAAGGCAAGCGCCCTTTTAACTCGTAATTCTCGCCTTGGAGGCGAAGTAGAACTTTGGTTGGCGACAGCTTATGAAGCGGCTGGACGGACTGAAGATGCGATCGCCCTTTGCCAACAACTCAAACGCCATCCCTTCGCAGAAACCAACAAACAGGCAAAGCGATTGCTCTACATCTTACAAGCACCAAAGCTGAAAAGACCGAGCGAGTGGATGACCGAAATTCCAGATTTGGGTAAACTGCCCGACAATGAATCTAAAATTCGTGTAACTGTTAATCCTCGCAAATCTTCTGGGCAAAAAGCGCCTCAACCAGAATTCGTCGATCTCAGTCAGGTCAATACCAAAGATAATCGCTTTATCTGGGTGGCGCTAATTGCTATGGGTTTAACCATTTCGTACTTGGTTTGGTCGAGTTTTTACTAAACAAGTCTGAAAGAAGCTTGAGAGTGCAGGAGGGAGGAGGTAGAAGGAATGCCTGCTGGGAGTAAGAGTATCAACCAAAGAGTGAGCTTTGCTTACTGTCTCCCATTTAGGATGGGTCTGAATCTCCTCCTGAATGGAACATAAGTGCCCTCTGCCCTTTGGGTGACGCTCCTTTGTCGCTAACGCTGCGCTAACGACGCAAAGCGCCTTCGCGCCAGCGTCTCCCCTTTGGGAGAAGACGGCAAGTGACTCACCAAGACGGGGGCTGCTTCACCGCAGTGGCTCACCTCCTGCCTTCTTTAATGTTTGGGAGACATATGTAATGAATTCTTTGACTTTCGCAAAGATTTTGATGTGGTTAATCAGACCATTTAGTTTTATGCTGGCAAAAATAGAGTTTCTCGTGCCACTAACTAATCAAAATCAGATTAATTACGACTTTCCTATGCAAAATTCACTCCCCCGTACGCCCCTAAAAAAGGGTAAGGCAACAATCCCAAAACCTATTTTGTGGCTAGTGCTGTTAACATCGCTGCTATTGTCGGGTTGCGTGCATTACGACGTAGGAGTGAATTTTAACCACTCAAATAGTGGTGAACTGGTGCAGCATATCAAGTTAGAAGAACGGCTAACCAGTTTTAGTGGAGACTATGTGTATGCATGGTTAGACAGCATAGAGCATCGTGCCCGTAAACTCGAAGGGAAAGCAAAGCGGGTTTCTAAAGAAGAAGTAATTGTGACAATTCCCTTCAGTAATGGTCAGGAGTTGCAAGAAAAGTTCAACGAATTTTTTAACTCCCGTGTTAATCAAAAAGCTGAAGCCGTGCCCAGCGAATCTGAATCAGAACTACCAAAAATTGAATCAAACTTACTCATAGATCAGAGCAATTTTTTAGTGTTAGTTCGGAATCGATTAATTTATGATTTAGACTTGCGATCGCTCTCGCTGATTGCCAGCAATGGTAACGTTCTGGCTGATACTGGTTCCATTCTGGATTTGAAATTTAGCTTAAAGACCCCTTGGGGCGCTAAGAACATTCCAGTAACAGAAAATGCCATCGAGCCAGAAAAGAATGGCAATCAACTAGTATGGCAATTAAAAACTGGCGAGCTGAACCACATCGAAGTAGTTTTCTGGCTTCCCAGCCCCCTTGGAATTGGTAGCTTGTTGATTATCTTGTTTATCTGGGGAGGATTTTATCTTAGATATACTTTCATGCCAGACCCCAGGATTCAGTTTGCGCCCAAAGCAGCAGTTACAGAATAGGTCTGAGTGGGGGACGTGGGAAACAGAGAAATTATTGAATAATTCTCTCCTCTGCCCTTCTGCCCCTCTGCTTCCTGACTCCTGCCCTCTACCTCCTAACTCTTGTACAGACGCGATTAATCGCGTCTGTACTCAGCGCTCTTTAAGGAGACAAGCGCTGAATTTTCCAGTTGCCATCATTGAAGCGAGTATACAGCAAGCGATCGTGCAGACGACTGGAGCGTCCTTGCCAAAACTCAATTTCTGCGGCGATCACTCGCAATCCTCCCCAATGTGGCGGTCGGGGAATTTCTTGATTTTCATACTTACTCTGGAATTCCTGCAAGCGTTGCTCTAGTACTTCCCGGCTTTCTATAACTTCGCTTTGATTAGATACCCATGCACCCAAGCGACTGTTAGCAGGACGGCTGTGAAAATATTTATCCGACTCATTTTCCGAAACTTTCTCTACATGCCCAGAAATCCGGACTTGGCGTTCTAGTTCTGCCCACCAAAAAACCAAAGCTGCTTGGGGATTTTCTGCTAATTCTTGTCCTTTACGACTGTTGTAGTTAGTAAAAAAAACAAAACCCCGTTCATCAAAATCTTTCAGCAATACCATTCTTGCCGAAGGCTTACCGTCTGGCATAGCGGTAGCGATAGTCATAGCATTTGGTTCGGGAAGTTGGGCTGCCAGTGCCTGATCGAACCATTTTTTAAATTGAATGAAGGGATTGTTATCGATCTCAGTTTCGCTCAAACCTTCCAAGGTGTAGTCCTTGCGGAGGTCGGCTATGGTTTTGTCCATCGTAATTTGCTTCCTTATTATCAGATACGCTGATACACGTCTTTGATAAAAATATCTATGATAACGATCGGTGCTAACACCAGTTTTATCTAAACAGAATTCAGGAGTCAGGAGTTAGAATTCAGTATGAATTCTGTACGAAGCTGCGGATGAATAAGTGGTCAAATACCCCGCTAAATCTCAAATAAACGCGGTATACAATTAGTAGTGGGTCTAAATACCCTACTAATTGACTCTGATTTCTGAATTCTGACTTCTGAATTCTTTTTCAATAATTCTCTCAAGGAGTCGCGAAAATCGATTGCATAACATGCGCCGTTCGGCCTCACTTCAACGTTTATTAATTTATGGTCTGAGCGGCCCGATTATTGCTCTCAATGTCTGGCTGCTGTCAGTACTTTTTCGCTATTTCCAGCATCCCATTACTATTTTGAGCATTGCAGCGATTCTAGCTTTTTTACTGAACTACCCAGTAAAGTTCTTTGAACGCGCTCGGATGACTCGTACCCAGGCGGTTGTAATTGTTTTGCTTGTCACTTTAACTCTATTGGTGATTCTGGGTGTCACCCTAGTACCGATGGTAATTGACCAAACAATCCAACTTTTAAATAAGATTCCTGATTGGTTGACCACCAGTCAAGAAAACCTAGAGCAGTTTGAACAGTTCGCGAAGCAAAGACGATTGCCTCTCGATCTCAGGGTTGTCAGCAATCAAATCAATGCCAATATTCAAAATCTAGTCCAACAGCTAGCTTCTGGTGCGGTGGGATTTGCGGGAATACTGTTGTCAGGATTACTCAATTTCGTATTAGTGGTTGTGCTGGCATTTTACATGCTGTTATATGGCGATCGCGTGTGGTATGGTCTAGTCAATCTCTTACCCGCCAACATTGGAGTCCCCTTAACCGCATCCTTACAACTAAATTTTCAAAACTTTTTTCTCAGCCAGTTGCTGCTGGGGCTGTTCATGATAGTCACTCTTACTCCCATTTTCTTATTTCTGAAAGTGCCATTTGCCCTGTTGTTTGCCATACTAATTGGTTTGTCTGAACTCATTCCCTTTATCGGAGCGACCTTAGGCATTGGTTTAGTGACAATTTTGGTATTAATGCAAAATTGGTGGTTAGCAGTTCCAGTTGCTGTGGCAGCCATTGTTATGCAGCAAATTAAAGATAATCTTCTAGCTCCCAACTTGCTCGGCGATTTTATCGGACTTAATCCTATCTGGATTTTTGTTGCTATTTTAATGGGCTTTGAAATTGCTGGTTTGTTAGGGACACTAGTTGCTGTGCCGATTGCTGGTACTATCAAAGGCACTTTCGATGCTATCAAGAGCGGCAAAACTGATGAATTTGTCTCAACTGTTACTATTGCTCATGACTCACCCGTAGATAGAAATACAAATTGAGGAGACACAAGGCAGAAAAATTAGGGGAGCAGAGGGGCAGGGGAGGCAGTGCGGTGAGTCCAGCACTGCAAAGAGAAGTTGCATAGCGTAGCGCGAGTCTTCTCCCAAGGGGAGACGCTACGCTTTTTGAGCGTCGCAGGGTTTCCCTCCAAGCAAACTTCGGGGAGGGTTTCCCTCCGGAGCAACTGCCGTGGAGCAGGGAAAGAATCTGATAGTCGTATTGGATGTATAAATTGGGTAATTTAATTTTTTGAGTTTGCTTATGTAGTAACTCTTTTACAATCTAAAATCTAAAATTTAAAATCCAAAATGGTATTAGTTTTATGCAAATAATGCTTATTTTTGTTAAGATGCCTCAAGTCCAAACTTGCACAATCTGCGATCGCAATTCACAATAGAACTGATTACAAATTGCTAAAAATATTAAGCAGAATTGCTGAAGCAGAGGTAAATGAATAGAGTATATACTTTGCCAATGCTCAATAGGTTTACTGTTAAATTTACTACTTTTTAACTTTCATTACTTAACTTAGAACTTGTTAATGAATGCTTCCGAGCTATTGGAAACAATTACAATCCTTATTGAGCAAGCTGAACGGGGGGAAATCGATCCTTGGGATGTCCAGGTAATTGAAGTGATTGACCGTTATTTAGAACTAATGGCACCACAGACAACAATTAGAGGCTATGAAGCCGATTTGTCTCAATCTGGACAGGCTTTTTTATCAGCATCGATGTTAGTGTTATTCAAAGCTAACACCTTGATGCAATTAACAACAGTAGAAAGTTTAGAGGAGGATATCGCAGATGATGTCATGTTGGAAAATCAAGACGGGGTGTTACAGGGTCATCGTCTGCAATTAGAACGACACTTGCGTCGCCGCCCAGCGGCAATGCCGCCACCAAAACGCCGCGTGACCTTGCAAGAGTTGATCGAGCAATTGCAGCTCATGGCGAACCAGTTGAAACTGGTAGAAAAAGTCAGCAAACCTGTTCGCCCTAAGCGTCAGCCCAGTGCCCAAGCGATGCGGGAAGCGCTAGAGTTAGCTCACCAGGAAAATCTGACAGAAGTAGCTGGGGAATTAGAGCAAGTGCTGCATCTTGCTGCTAGAGAACTATTTCTAGAACAAAATTGTTTGAATCTAGAACAACTTGTACAGTTGTGGACTCAGACAAAGCAACCACAACAAAATGGCTCTGGTCATGAGTCAGAACACAGTCACTTAGTTAGCGTTTTCTGGGCACTACTACTGCTCTCGGCTCAATCTAAGGTAGAGCTATTTCAAGAGGAGTTTTACCAAGAGATTAAAATTCGCTTGCTTACAGATTCAGCTAACACTTACCAACCTTGGGAGCAGCCAATGAACTGAGCCAGTCTAAAGCATGACTACGGTTAGCTTATGGACTTTCGCTTCAGTAAAATCACTGTAACAGTGCTGAGTCCTGAGCGAGTAGCCCTTACTCGGAACTCAGCACTCGGAACTCGGAACTGATGAAGTACTCGTTGCCCGGCAATTGCTTGGAGAGTAAGCGACTTTAGTCGTCAATAAAAAGAAATGTCTTCTTTGTTCAATCCCCTAACTTTTAGTTATGGTGTTACATTCAGCACTACTGAAGCTACTTGATACTAGTCGCAGTGGTTCCCTTTGGGCGAGGACTCGCGCTTCGCTGCGCTAACGCAACCGACAGAAACCGCGGTCTGCGACTGCCTTACCGCTGCGCTAACACCAACGCAGTGGCTCAACGTAGGTAACCTTCGCACAGTGCTGACTTTGCAGCGGACTGCTTGCTTCAATTCTCGGAACCAGAGCAACCCACTGACTCCAAAATCCGAGTAAATTGAAAAGATAACTAATTGCTTATCATCTGGCCATACCTATTAGACCTTTGGCAAAAAGCTCTTTTGCCAAAGCTGGGGAAAGGGAAAAAGTTAAGGATAAAAGGAAATTTCAATCCCTTTAACCCTTACTCCTTAAACTTTTACCGACTTCTGCAAGAAGTTTATTGGTTGCAAGAATCAGCAAGTTCCTGTTATCCCTGTTCTTAAGAGTTACTTAGAGCAGAAATAAAAACTGATGATTAAGTCTCACTCTATGAAAGTAAACTGGCTGGTGGTTGAGGAATAAACTTTTATGAAAGCGATGATTCTCGCGGCAGGTAAAGGTACTCGTGTGCGCCCGATTACCTATACAACTCCCAAACCAATGATTCCCATCCTGCAAAAACCAGTGATGGAATTTCTCCTAGAACTGTTGCGCCAGCATGGATTTGACCAAATTATGGTCAATGTTAGCCATTTAGCTGAAGAAATTGAAAACTATTTTCGTGACGGTCAGCGGTTTGGCGTACAGATTGCCTATTCTTTTGAAGGTAAAATTGACGACGGTAAACTGGTGGGAGAAGCAATTGGTTCTGCTGGAGGTATGCGGCGCATCCAAGACTTCTCGCCATTTTTTGATGACACCTTTGTGGTGTTGTGTGGTGATGCTTTAATAGACCTAGATTTATCCGCAGCAGTTAAGTGGCATAGATCCAAAGGCTCCATCGCTACTATTATTACGAAATCTGTTCCACAGGAAGAAGTTTCTAGTTATGGTGTAGTCGTCACTGACGAAAATAGTCGTGTCAAGGCTTTTCAAGAAAAACCCTCAACAGAAGAAGCTCTTAGCACCAACATCAATACAGGTATTTACATCTTTGAGCCAGAGGTATTTAAGTACATACCTTCTGGAGTTGAATATGACATTGGTAGCCAGCTATTCCCCAAATTGGTGGAAATTGGTGCCCCTTTCTACGCCATTGCAATGGATTTTGAATGGGTAGACATTGGTAAAGTACCAGACTACTGGCGGGCAATTCGCGGTGTACTGCTAGGCGAAATTAAGAATGTGCAAATTCCGGGTCATGAGGTTGCCCCTGGTATTTACACTGGCTTAAATGTTGCCGTGAATTGGGACAAGGTGGATATCACAGGCCCAGTTTATATTGGTGGCATGACCAGGATAGAAGATGGAGCTAAAATTGTCGGTCCAGCAATGATTGGCCCTAATTGCTGGATATGCAGTGGGGCAACAGTAGAAAATAGCGTCATTTTTGAATGGTCGCGATTGGGCCCAGGAGTCCGGCTAGTTGATAAGCTGGTGTTTGGTCGCTACTGCGTAGATAAAACAGGAGCTGCTATTGATGTACAGGCTGCTTCTTTAGACTGGTTGATTACCGATGCTCGGCAAACACCACCATCTCATACCCCCCTTGAGCGGCAAGCGATTGAGGAATTGTTGGGGACAAACGCGAGTTAGGGATTGGGGATCGGAGATCGGCGATTGGGGATTGGGTATTAAGCACTAGCAAGAAAACTAATTTTTGTGAACTACATTTCTTCCCAGTTGCCAGTCCCCAGTCCCCAGTCGCTAGTCCCCAGTCCCTAACTATTCAAATATGTATACCGTCGCAGGCTTTGCTCGTAGGTTTGTAGTAGCCGCTGAGACTCTGCTAGGGTGATGCGCTTTTCTTCCAAAGCTTTTTCACAACGCTGACGGATGTTTTCCACCATATCTTCAGAGTCATACTGCACGTAGCTCACCACTTCACTCATGGTGTCACCTTTGACGACGTGTTCAATCTGGTAGCCTTTAGGGGTTAGCTGAATGTGAACAGCGTTGGTGTCGCCAAATAGGTTGTGCAAATTGCCCATGATTTCTTGGTAAGCTCCATTCAAAAACATACCCAGATAGTAGGGTTCTCCAGGTTTGAAGGAGTGTAGTTCTAAAACCGATTTAACATCACGCAGGTCAATAAAGCGATCAATTTTGCCATCACTGTCGCAGGTGAGATCGGCCAAAATACCGCGCCGTATGGGTTCTTCGTCTAGGCGGTGTATCGGCATAATTGGGAATAGTTGGTCGATCGCCCAGCAATCTGGTGCTGATTGAAACACTGATAAATTAACGTAGTAGATGGAAGCCATGATTTGTTCTAGGTCTTCCAATTCATCAGGTACGTATTCTTGCTGTCTAGTTATGTCAAGAATTTTCTGGCAGCAGGCCCAGTAGAGTCGCTCGGCTTTAGCGCGTTCTCTCAGACGCAAAATTCCTAAGTTGAAGCGGCTGATGGCTTCTTCTTTAAATTGAGCCGCGTCGTGGTAGAACTCCTGATAATTCTCTTTGTTGATCGATTGGTAAGTTTCCCACATGTAATTGATAATCGGCGATTCTCCCTCTTGTGGGGGTTCTGGAGAATCGAGGGGGACATCGCTGGTACTGAGAACATCAAAAATCAGTACCGACTGATGGGAGGCGATCGCTCTTCCACTTTCACTAATCAATGTTGGTACGGTAATCTGACGCTCCGCACAGGTATCTTTTAACTCTGCCACAATGTCGTTGGCATAGTTCTGCATGTTGTAATTTTTTGATGCGTAGAAATTGGTTTGCGAACCGTCGTAATCTACACCTAAGCCGCCGCCAACATCCAGATATTTCATGTCAGCCCCCAACATCGCCAATTCCACGTAGATACGACTGGCTTCTTGGATGGCATCTTTAATCACATTAATGGCTGAGATTTGCGAACCAATGTGAAAGTGCATCAACTGCAAGGAATCGAGCAATTCTGCTTCGCGTAACTTGTCAACTGCCTCCATGACTTCAGGCATTGTCAAACCAAATTTAGCGCGATCGCCGCTGGAAGTTCCCCAACGTCCCATACCTTGGGTACTTAATTTAGCTCGTACTCCCAAAAGTGGCTTAATCCCTAACTGGCGGTTAGCAGCAATTACTAAATCGACTTCTTCAATCTGTTCTAAGACGATAATTGGTGTTTGCCCTAACCTTTGGGCTAACATTGCTGTTTCGATGTATTCTTGGTCTTTGTAGCCGTTGCAAATTAACAATGCACCCGGTGTATCCAAAATCGCTAAAGCAATCATTAATTCCGGCTTGGAACCGGCTTCTAAACCAAATTGATGCGGTTTGCCAAACTTGACTAAATCCTCAATTAAATGCCGCTGCTGGTTGCATTTGACAGGAAACACGCCGCGGTAAACACCAGGGTAGTTGTAACGGGCGATCGCTTTGGCAAAACAAGCATTCAAACGCTCAATTCGGTCTTCCAAAATATCAGAAAAGCGAATCAACATCGGCAGCCCCAAATTACGCTGCTTTAAGGCGTTGACTAGTTCAAATAAATCTAGCGAACCGCCGCGATCGCCTTTGGGGGAAACAGTGATATGACCGGCAGCATTAATTGAAAAATAAGGTTGTCCCCAACCTTCAATACGGTACAAATCTTCGCTATCCTCTATTTTCCAGGAGCGAGGTAAATCTCCTGCGGTAGTACTAGGTGGTAGCAGCTTTTTTGGCTTATGATTTTTCACTTCCGACTTATGTCCATTGGACGGTAGTTTAACCACCCCATCAGATGTAGCAGTAGACTGAACATCCATTTCTTACTCACCTCTGTGTTTCACCCACGAATAAACAATTTAACGCATTCATCTTGTAACGGATATGCACCCAGAGATAATTTCTGAGATAAACTCTGATTGGTCATTAATCAGTGAACAGTGAACAGTTATCAGACCGTTGCCTGTTCACTGATAACAGACATATAAAAATTTGATTAAGTTTTGGGAGATAGCTTTGGAACGCACATTCTTAGCAATTAAACCTGATGGCGTACAGCGGAGACTGGTGGGTGAAATTATCAGCCGCTTTGAAACTAAAGGTTTTACCCTCGTGGGTTTGAAGTTCCTAAATGTTAGTCGGGAATTAGCTGAACAGCATTATGCCGTTCATCGGCAACGTCCATTTTTTGCTGGTTTGGTCGAATTTATCACTTCTGGCCCGGTAGTAGCGATGGTGTGGGAAGGCGATGGTGTCGTTGCTTCTGCTAGGAAGATTATTGGTGCAACCAATCCCCTAACGGCAGAACCAGGAACGATTCGAGGCGATTTTGGGATTAACATCGGTCGCAACCTCATTCATGGTTCGGATGCTTCAGAAACCGCAAAACACGAAATAGCGCTGTGGTTTAAGGAAGAAGAATTAGTTAATTGGCAACCGCACTTAACACCTTGGTTGCACGAGTAGGAAGATAGGAAGACGCGGTGAGGGGGAGACATTTTGATTCTCCGCGTCCCCGCGTCTCTACGTCCCCCCATCTTCCTATTTGGGTACTTCAGTTTTCTCAGCTTCTACTTGGGGTGATTCTGTGAGAGTGCGCTTGGAAAATCCCCAAGCTAAAATCAGGGCGATCGCAGTAACCATTACCCATTCTGGCGGAACCAAATTGTCGTTCACTACTTTCAACAACAGACGCAAACCCACCAAAGCTACTGTTACATAGCCTGCGTCCTCTAGATTTTCAAATTCATCCAACCAACGGATGAACAATCCAGCCATGAATCGCAGCGTGATGATACCAACTGTTGCTCCCGTCAATACCAGCCAAGTTTCTTGAGAAACAGCGATCGCAGTTGTGACGCTATCCAAGGAAAATGCTAAATCTGTAAATGCAATCACGGGTATGGCTTGCCATAGGGAATTGAAGCGGGGGCCATGATGGCGATCGTCCTTGGCTTCCTCAGAGGTGAAATGTTGAAATACCAACCACAGCAGATAGGCAGCACCCAATAATTCAAATTGCCATAATTTTTGTACCCAAGTGGCAGTTAAAATCAGGCTGATTCGCAGTACATAGGCAACGACTAAACCAAAGTTGAGCGCCTGACGCTCAAGTTCTTTGTCTTCCAGTCCTTGGGCGATCGCAGCGAGGGCGATCGCATTATCAGCAGATAGCACCGCCTCTAAAAACACTAGGATAAGCAGGACTATTGGGGCTTCAATGCTGAAATGAAAGTTTAAATAATCAAAAATTTGGTCTAGCATTCCAGGTTTCTCAAGCAGGGAAAAAAATTGACAGGCACAGCCAATTTAATATAAAAAGCGCAATAAATTGCTACTTCATCCAGCTTAACGTGGTTGCGGCGCATTCTGAAGCCGATGTCCAAGGACAAGCGATTCCAGAACGCAGTGCTGGACTCACCAGACTGCTTTACTAAAAGTAACGCTGCACCTCAACGCGCCTATTCGCTTTGCGAACATTCAAAAATGTACTTTATTATACGTAAAATTAAAAAATTCTTAACATCAATTCTGTCAAATCGAGCAAATCTATTCAGTAAGGTAATTGCTAAGTCTTTGCTGATACACTGAAAATCTGCAAATTATCAGTGTGAATTTCAGCTTCATACTGGCAAGATTCTCAAGGGATGCACTACTACAAATATGACTGACAACCATGATAGTAACTTCGTTAACTCTCCAAAGCCCAAAGGTTTTTCTCTCAGCTTAATTCTTGGATTTGTGATGTTTTTTTCTATTATCAATTTCCAATATACTACTCCTATAATTCCTATCTTGGGTTTTCACGGCATCATTGATGCTAAAAGTAATATACGTAATTCATATCCAGAGGATATGCAGTATTTAAAACAAGACATAGAAAAACTTATAGAACAGTTAATTATTAATGATTATTGGTTCTTAACTACTCAAGATTTATATGATTTTTTCTTAACTAAATCTAAAAAAATTCCTTCGCAATATCAGAAAAAAAAGCCTGTAATGATTTCTTTTGATGATGGATATAAAACTGTTTACACAAATTTACTGCCTGTTTTATATAAGTTACAAAAAAAATACGGAAAAAAAGTCAAAGTTGTTTTATTTATTAATCCAGGCAGTTTAGCTCGGAAAGGAAGTAATGATTCAATCCACCTAGAATGCAATGAATTGAGAGAAGGCTTAAGAAAAGGATTTTATGATATTCAATCTCATGGATTAAATCATCAAGACTTAACCAAACTTAATCGACGCGAGTTAATTAGAGAACTGCTGCAAGCTAGAACAGAACTAAGAAAATGTACGCATGATTTAGATCCAGACCAACAAGTAGCATCTCATTTTGCTTATCCTTATGGCGCTTATAATCAACAAGTAGAATCCTATGTCTCTAAATATTATTTATCTAGTTATTTATACAATGACGAACTTCTAAATTATGGTTGTTCTAAAAATCATTATGAAATTCCTCGTTTAATGGTTAATCGGCAAAAATCAACTAAAGAATTGCTAGAAATTGCTGAAACTCTTTCTACAGTAAATAATCAAAAAGACTACAAAGATAAATGCTAAGCTGTTACACCAGAAAAATTTTACATTGAATCGAGTCATCGGTCATCTAATAAAATTCCGTGAAACCAAAAAATACTATTTTTAAACGTGCCTACGCTTTAGATGCGCTGCATGATTTGTAACATTAAATTTAAATTCTATTAGCTATGACTATTTACTTAGTTATGCTGTGATAGATTTGACATGAGGCATTAGCCCGAATACTTTTGCAAAATAAATTGTTAAATAGCTTCAAGGCTTCAAACTGTAATTCTAGGAGATGCATCAATGTCCAGCATTTTACGTATCAAAAATATTGGCACTACTATTTTTAAGCAAACTCCGATACAATCAAGTGATTTAAAAAAATCCGATCCAACGTATGTGGCTAAAGCTGGTGAGCTATTTCTCGCCTCTGCTGTTGACCGTGATGTGAAGAAATATGGTGGCGACCACTGGAAAGTGACATTTGAGAATAAACTTCAGCCTAGAGAGGGTGGTGTTCCTATACAAACTTGGTTGGTTTTTGAGGGTGATGTGGAAGAATACAGGCTCGTAAAATAATTCGTGTTTGAGAGAGTCTGCGTTCGCCTTTAGATTTTGCCGCAGCCTAGATGGACTTCGTTTGTCTAGCCCCGGACTTATATCTGAGGGCAATTTACTTTGTTTGAAACGATTGAATGTCTTGGCATTAGCTCTAATACTTTTTATATCTTTACGCATATACGTAATATACGTAAATAAATAGTATCTGTAGGGTGTGTTATCGCGTAGCGTAACGCACCAAAGCCTTTGGACGGTGCGTTAGCCAGAGGCATAACGCACCCTACTGGCGTGTCAAGGCTAAAGTAGTGCAATAGAAAAATTCGATTATGTGTCTAAACTTCAATTTTTCAGAGATTTTTAATGCAACATTTTAGCCTTGCCATGCCACTACTGGCGTGTCAAGGCTAAAATGTTGCA